>JAVKLK010000028.1:0-6877 GCA_031539165.1 Patescibacteria group bacterium
CACCCGTTTTTTTAGCGAACCCCCCTTTTGTACCCCCCCCCCCCCCCCCCCCGTCAAGGGGGGAGTATAGGAAAATATTTCACAAAAATAGGCCCCAATGCATGAGACCTATTTTGTTTGGAATTCGGGTTTATTTAAGCCATTTTCTTGGCACAAATCCCGTTCCTTTCTTCGTTCGGATTTCTACCCAAGTTTTGTTGATGATATCCAGAACATATACTTTTTCTCCTTGTGGAAGCTGTCCAACGCTTCGAGCGTCTCCAGAAGGACGGCTTCGGACATTGAGTGCATGCGCTCGTACATAAGCGGTAACTACACTGTACTCTGGAGCATAGTTTGCTTCGAAGAGTCGAGGATCAATACGGGCAATATCAGCACTTTGAAGTCCTCGAAGATATTCCATTCGTACCCATCCAGTTGATCCACCTGAAACAATCTTTCCCCATCCATCAACTTCTCAGACAAGAAGTACTCGACTATTTCTGGTAATAACATCGACGAGCTTCCCTGAAGCGCTTGGCTCCGTTCGGATATTTACACTATTCGCCGCACTCACGTAACGAACGCCTGGTTCATAAATATAGTTTATGTTTTCTGGTACGTTGCTTGTTGGAACAAGTCCTGGGTTAGCAATGACATATCCGAATCCTAGAGTGTCTACCGCTGTTCCTAGAGATTTTGTTTCAACCGGAGTCTTCGGAGGAGTCGAAACAGTATTTGTTGGACTCTTTACGACAGGTTTTGTTGTAGAAGAAGTTGGTTTCTGAGAAGATGTCGGTTTCTTCGTTACCACTGGTGTTTTTGTCACAGGTTTTGTAGGAGTGAGCGTAGTAGTTCCGCTTGCCGTACTTCCTGTTGTTGTTTTTAGCACAAGAGGACTCGCACTTGTCGCGACAGGAGCTCCGCTATTTCCTCCACCGCCTCCTCCGGAAGAAGATGAGCTTCCTCCACTGGAAGATCCACCACTTGTTCCGCTAGAGAAACTTCCTCCGTTTGAGGTGCTTCCTCCAGTGCTTCCCGTTGCTGTACTTGAACTTCCACTAAATGTTACTGGAGTCACAGGGGAATCGGTAGTATTTCCAGCACCATCTGTCGCTCGAACGAAGGTGTAGTATGAGGTAAGTGGGTTTACACCAACGAGAGATCCAGAATGATTCAATCCAACGGTTGCCCCACTCCATACGAGCGTTGCAAGCACATTCGATCCTGTTCCTACATAGAATGTTGCCGTACTTGGTTCATTTGTAGTGAAACTGTAGAATCCAGTAGTAACTCCCGATGCAGTAACTCCACTAAATGATTGAATTCCGATAGATGGAGCAAGGCTGTCCTGTGTAATTTGTATCTGAGCTCCTGTTGAAGTATTACCGACAGAGTCTGATGCCTTGACCAAAATTGCTACTCCTGCCCCAGAATACAATGGAATAGAGAGGGAGAATGTACCACTTGCTGTTGCCTGAGCCGTAATAGCTCCGGTAAATGCTCCTGACCCAGAGGCTACTGTTGCAGAGAGAGTTGCTCCTGCTTCAGAAGTACCGGTAATGATGTAATTACTCGTATTTGTACTTACATTAGATGTATCCAGCGTGAGTGTTGGTGCGGTAGAATCTTCTGTAATCACAACATTCTGGGTGAGTACTGAACCAAGCCCATCTGTTGCTCGAACCGTGAATGTATGAACGGTATCCGCAGTAAGAGGAAGAGCGAATGAGAATGTACCACTTGCTGTTGCCTGAGCTGTTGTTGTAGCGGATCCAGAGATTGCGACGGTTGCGAGAGCCTTGGTGCTTCCAGTCAATGTATAGGTTGTTCCGTGTACTATTGCGCTCAAAGGAGCGATGGTCAGAGTGAGTGGAATCGGATCTTGAATGAGCGTGAGAGCATTTGTTCCGCTATTTCCTGCACCATCTGTGACTGTTACAGTAAGCACATTTGCTCATCCAATAGAAAGTGGAACGGCGATTGAGTACGATCCTGATCCATTTGCTGTTCCTCCAACGATTCCTCCAGAACCACCACTCACCGTCAAGCTGGCAAATGGTTCTGTTGTTCCACTAAGAGTATATGTGGTGAGTGATGTGAGTGTTCCGCTTGCTGTAGCAAAGCTTACCGTAGGAGCTATTGAATCATGGGTAATAGTAAGTGCTCCTGTAGCTACATGGAGTGCTGGATCTATGGAAGAGAGGGAAATAGTATTGAGACTATTTGCTGTTAGTGGAACAGTGAAACTGAAGTTTCCGCCTCCTGCCGTACCGCTTCCTGTATTCGCTCCTTGAACAAAGGTAACAATAGAATTATTTTTTGTTGTTCCAGAAACAGAGACTGTTGCCTGGTTGGTGAATGCTGGAAGAGGGGAGAGAAGCAGGGTATTTGCGACAGAATCTTCCGTAACACTCAGATTGGCTGATCCACTATTTGTAGCGGCATCCGTTGCCACTACGGTAAGGGTATTAAGTGCATCCTGAATAAGTGTTGCGTCAATCGAAAATGCTCCAGTGCTTGTCGCAGTTCCAGTAGCGACTACTGATCCCGATTGATTGAATACTGCAAGAGAAGCGAGAGCTTCTGTATTTCCCGTGATGGTGAATGTATTTTGATCAACAATCGCTCCACTGGCAATATCAATGACTACCGTAGGACGAATATCGTCTTGAATAACACTTGCTGCTCCAGTGCTCGTATTTCCTGCTCTATCTTGAATGGTAAGACTGAGAGAATTCGTCTGGTTTCGGTTGAGAGGGAGTGTCCCGCTGTACGATCCGTCAGCAAGAGCGGTTACCTGTACTGTTCCACTTCCTCCAAGAATGGAGAGAGTTGAATACGCTTCCGTAGTTCCACTAAATGAAACAGAGGTCTGATTTGTAACAGATGCGCTTGTAGCAAAGGTATATACAGGTGTGATAGAATCGTGGGTTACAGTAAGAAATCGAACAGAGCTGTTCCCTGCGCTATCCACTGCCGTCACAGTGAGGGTATTGGAAGCATTTGCTCCGAGTGTCACTGTACCACTCCATGTTCCTCCTCCATCAACTGAGCCAGTAAGCGTTCCTCCTGAACCAGAAATGGTAACCACCGCTCCAACTTCCGTTGTTCCAGTGAGAGTGAATGCTGCTTGATTCACAAACTGATTATTTGGAGTGCTGATGACGAGGGCAGGAGGAGTGTTGTCAACGACGAGTCCAGTAGTATGGAGCCCCGACACGTTTCCGAATCCATCAACTGCCACTGCAGCATATGATCCATCTTGAACTCCGTTCGGAATAGTAAACGAGTAGGCTGTTCCACTCACGGCATTTGCTTGACCAAGGAATGCGGTGCTATTAGCTATAAGGGCAGTAATATCAGCGGTAGTTGCCACAGTAGAACCACTTCGAACAAAGTAGAGAGTTCCTGTTTCATCAAGAGAAAGTTGTGTTTGGGTAGTTGTACCACTTCGAATTCGCTCTTGTACCAACACTACATCACTGATTGCTGGAGCTGTGATATCCATAGCAATTGCAGAGTAGGTGAATGCCACTCATGGAACATTTGCCGAAAGAATCACATTTGTACCACTTGCCGTTGCTGTAACGCCAGGAGCGGTGATGACTCCGGCTATTCCCGTTGCTACTGTTGCATCGGTATCCCCAGCTGAACTGAGATAGTCAAAATTGGTTCCATTAATCGTGACTCGGAATGTCCACTTCTTTGCTGTATTCGATGGAGTTACCGTCACTACCTGACTTACAGGAGGAACATTTGTTGCTACTACTGTTGCGGTTTGAATATTTCGTACAGTGAGGGCGCTCAGGGTGAATGGAGTTCCAGGAGTCGTTGAGGTAAGAATCATGTCTGATCCACTTGCCGTTGCTGTGACACTTCCACTTGCTTGAGCCGCGGAGAAGAGTGCTGTTTTTGTAGCAGCATCACTGGAAGTATACGATACAGAGAGGGGAACTCCATTGAGGGAGAATTCTACGATATCTCCTGTGACGAATACAGGAAGTGCGACTCGTTCAACCTGTGCTACTGGGGAAACGTTATTCACGGTGATTGCCGGCGCAAGAGTATTGCTCAGACCAATAGAGCCAAGAGTGAAAGGGGTTCCTGCTGTCTCAGATGAAACGGTTACAACAAGACCGCTTCCTGTTGCAGTAACTCAAGGAAGTGCATCAATCTGAGAGACGAACGCTGCGAGGGTATCCGCTTCTGATCCAGAGAAACTTACGAGAACAGAACCAGATCCAATAGTGGTCGTGAGACTATCTCCCACAACAAGATTTCTTGGAATGGTAAGTGTCTCAATCTGTGTTTGGGCTGGTATATTTGCTGTGATGAGAGTATTTGGTACACTCATATCAATAGCAAGAGCTCCATCGGTGAAAGGGATTCCGGCTGCTTCTGCCGTAATGGTAATAGTTTTCCCTATTCCATCACTCACAGCGGTGACTCATGCGAGCGCATCAATTTGCACTGCAAGAGCAGCGAGAGTCCCGGCTGTATCAGTAGAGAATACCTGGGTAAGAGTTGTTCCATTAATTGATACACTGAGTACTTCTCCTGAAACAAGATTTCGGTTTATGGTGTACTGATCAACCTGTGCTCCACTTGCTGTATTTGGAACAAGATTCGTAGCAGATACAGATTCTCCCGTAATTCGGAGCGTTGCCGTATACGGTGTCCCTGCAATAGTAGAGGCAAGAGAGAGGGTTTTTGTTGCACCAGAGTATGTCGCGCTCACTGGTCCAGCAGCTTCAAACTTACCCGCAAGCAAAGAAAGAGTGGTTGCCATATCAGTACTGAATGGCTGAGAGAGGGTCGCCCCAGAAAGAGTTCCTACAAGGGTCAATCCTGCAGTTATATCATACGGGAAATAGAATGAATCCGACTCTGCTGTAGGAACTCCATTGGACTGAATTACTGTGGGGGCTCCAATGTTTTGCACTTCTACTTGTCCGATAACGAGACTTGCTCCAGTCGCCGTTGTAGAAACAGTAAGAGTATTTGAGCCACTTGCTGATGCAGTCACTCCCGACACTCCAGATATTGCCGTTGCAACATTCAAAAGTGTGGTGAAAGAGTCCGTAGAGAATGGAGTACTTATTGAAGTACCATTCACGGTTACCTTGACTGTATCACCTGAAACAAAAGCACTCGGGAATTGAATAGACTGAATAGCCTTACTTCCTGCTGAACTTGAAATTGTTTGGCTTGCAGCTGAGTCGTGTTTCAAACCAAGTCCACCTGCAGTAAATCCAGTACCTGCGACACCCGCAGTAACCGTGATAGTTTGTCCACTTGCGGTTGCGGTAAATGAAGGAAGACTTGAGATATTGCTTGCAAGATTTGCGAGAGTGGAAGCCGAGTTCCCCATGAATGTCTGGGTGAACAACGCACCATCAAGAGTAAGTGTGAGAGTGTCTCCGTTTACCAAAGTTCGAGGAAGCGTATATCTTTCGCTCTGAGCAACTGCTTCTCGACCTGTAACCGAAGTAGAGGTAAAGGTTCCTGCTGTGCTTGAATCAATAAACTGAACGGTTGTCGTACCTACTTGTGATGTCGATCGAGTAAAGATACCCGTATTCCCACTTCCAGAAACAGAGAGTAACCCATTAGATGGATCGTTGATACCACTGAGTCCTCGAAGGAGAGCAGCAATGGTACTCGTATTTGCTGAATCAACGCTGATTTGAGCGGTATTATTCGAACAATCGTAGTCCGTTGTCGCTCCTGTTTTGAATTGAATAAGACATCCTCCAAGAACAATGCTATCGCCATTTGATGGGACCTGGGCTACCGTTACAGAAATACTTGCACGGGCCTCGGAAGCATTAGCAGTAATTTGTGTTGCGCTTGTATTAGCACTTGTAATAGTGAGTGGAGTTGCAGCAAATGAAACCCCTGCAGTTGCTGCAGTAACCGTAATGGTACGAGCAGCAATATCTGCTACCGCATCTACATTCGGATCAGCATGAATCAAATTTGCAACTGCTTGGAGTGTCGCAGCATCTGAGGTGGCAAATGTTTCAACGAAACCAGATCCTGCAATATTTCCAGATACGGAATCCCCCGCAATGAGAAGATTTGGAATAGAATATACCACAACCTGCTTCACTGGATTAACCGCATTCTGAATAACGGTAGGGGAGAGCTGATTGAGAATAGTGAGCTGTGAAAGAGTAAATCCAACTCCAGCAGTGGTTGCACTTACGGTAATAGTACGAGTTGCAAGAGAGACTGAAGAATTGATACTTGCTCCAGAAAGACTATTTGCGAGAGCGGTAATCGTAGCATTTGAACTTCCTGTGTACGTTTGTGTTACGGTCGAACCATTCAGAACTACAGAGAGTGTATCTCCTGCTACAAGATTTCGGGGAATGGTGATGCTTTCGCTTTGAGTTCCTCCAACAACATTCTGTGTGAGAGAAGTAACAGGAAGCTGTGTTTGAAGTGCGAAGACTCCGCTAGTAAATCCAACTCCTGGAGAAGTAGAAGTAATGGTAATAGTTCGAAGAGCGATATTTGCTGTCGCTGCTACATGGGGAAGCGCATCAATTGCTCCGGCAATACTATTGAGTAGAGCACTGCTTGACCCAGTAAATGAAGCAGTGATATTGGTGCCATTAATACTTCCACTCAGAGTATCCCCTGCGAAAAAGTCACGTCCGAATGAAAGAACATCCTCCTGTGCTACGGCAACAATGTTTGGATGAACATTTACGAGCGTTGCGTGTCCACCAGTTACCTGAAGATTGCTGATAGAAAATGGAGTACCTGGAATTGCTGAAGTTACTACTACTGCACTTCCACTGAGGCTTGCTTGAACATTGGGAAGCGCATCAATTTGGCTTACCAATGCGGCAATCGTAGTATTTGAACTTCCTGTATATGTTTGCTG
>JAVKLK010000029.1:0-48483 GCA_031539165.1 Patescibacteria group bacterium
CATCCCCTCTCTCTTGGTGTTTATTACGCGAAGGGTACACCTGTTCCCATCCCGAACACAGCAGTTAAGCTTCGTCGTGCCTATGGTACTGCCGTCCTAACGGTGGAAGAGTCGGTAAACGCCAAGATAGAGAGGATGTAAGCCCGGGTAGCTCAGCTGGATAGAGCAGCAGCCTTCTAAGCTGAAGGTCGTGGGTTCGAATCCCGCCCCGGGCACCATTGTATTGGGGTCATTAGCTCAGTTGGTTAGAGCGCTTGCTCGACATGCAAGAGGTCACTCGTTCGAATCGAGTATGACCCACCATATTTTGTATTTCATGGGTAATTAGCTCAGTTGGTGAGAGCACCTGCCTTACAAGCAGGGGGTCGTAGGTTCGAATCCTACATTACCCACCATTTTATAACTCAAATAAACCACCCCTTACGGGGTGGTTTTTCTGTATGAAAGATATTCTTCAGGGCTCACAAGTCCCCCTCGATTTTCAGTATTTTAGAAGTTCTTCTCCAGGATATAGAACATATCTAGAGAAATGAGGATTAAAAACTATTTCGATAGGGAATCAATTCGGATGGATGCGAGATCTGTTTCTCTTTCAAATTGCAAAGTTTGAAAGAACTGATTCCCCTCCAACAAAAGAACTCCTTCAAGATGCGGGATTTGTTCGAGGAATGGTTTTGTGGATTCCCGCTCACCAAGACTCTATTCCTGCTTGATGGAAGGAACTCTGGATACCAGGTGCGCATTTTACCCTCACAGGAATTTGATATGTGAGGGCTTTGTATTATGCCACTTGGAATGAGTGAGCAAGAAGAGCTCGAAGAAAATTTCTTTCATTTGAGCATCTTTCTGTACGACAAGTAACGCCAGAATCCTTTCAAGATGCCTTTAAAAAAACAAAAGTAAAACACTCATTTAAAGAAGAGTATATTTCGTACTATCGGTCCATGGTGGCAGTTTCCCCAGAGGCGATACGAAGCTATGTTGTCTATGATGAAAATGAGCTTCCGCTTGCCTGACTTGCTGTGCATGATTCTGGAACATCAAGTTCTCATCTTGTTGCATTTACCTGACCTCAGGCAAAGAAATACCAAGCAGGAACTGGTCTTATAGATGCATGGTATGCTGATTCTCTTGCGAAAGGTATCTCGTATATTCACTTTGACCATCTTCGGGATTCAAATATGACTCGAGATCAGCAGGGATATACTGATTTTAAGGCAAATTTCATAGAGCATTTTATTGCCTATCCGAAGTGCTATTTTCAGTTCTGGTAATCTCAGTATACTTTCTTCATGAACTCTCCACACATTCCCCCTACTGAAGCACAAGATGATTCACAAATTGCCCTAAGAATTGCAGGAGGCTCCGCTTTTATAGTCGCAATTTTTTTTCTGGGGATTTCCCTTCTCCCTACTTCTTTTGCATCAATACGTGGTCCAATAGAAATTTTTGCCAAGTCTCTCTCCGTGGTAGTGGCTCTTGTTATCATGCACTCCCGGATTGAGGAAGCACAACATATTCCAAATCGATCGAATATCCCGTTTCTTTCTACATTTTTTTTCTATGGAATTACCCTTCTCTTGGTGTATCTTGGACAAATAGGGTACGTCATCTTTCATCTTCTGTATGTAAAAGAAGCTCGATTTCTGGCGGAAATGCAGTTTCTTCTTGGTGTAGATAGTTTTACATCTGGAGCTATTCTTTCGGCGTTTTTTGCAGGACATATCCCATTTCTTGTATACTACTTCTTTCTTAAATTTCGCCTTCAAAAAATGATTCACCCCGAATCGAAATAGGAGATGCCTAGAGGGTCATGTACGCCGATCAAATAACGTGGTCTCCAGAATAAATTACAATAAATTGTCCTGGGGCGATTGCGCGCTGAGGGCGTTCAAATGTGACAGAAATTTCTGATTCCTGAATCTCTACCATGCAGGACTCATCCGCTTGTCGATAGCGAATCTTTGCGCTATATTTCCCGTTCTCCACTGTTTCTCCGGATATCGTATGCCAGTCAACTCATCGGCATTGACTTTGAAAAAGTTGCAGTGCTGATTCGGGGCCTACAGTAATGGAGTTGTTTGCTACATCTTTTGCTACTACAAAGAGAGCAGGGCCACCTCAGAGCTCGATTCATCTTCGCTGCCCTATGGTATAGGCTTGTGCACCAGAATGGGTTCCAATTCTCTTTCCTGATATATCAAAAATAGGTCATTCTCGCAGTGGAATTCTTTCCGCAAGAAATTCTCTCATGCTCACCTTTCCAATAAAACAGAGTCATTGACTGTCCTTTCGGTCAGCGTTAGGAAGCTTTGCTTCTTGGGCGATAGATCGGACCTCTGTTTTTTTTAGGTGTCCTATGGGGAATAGGGCGTATTGAAGTTGCTCTTGCGAGAGTCGGGAGAGAAAGTAGCTCTGATCTTTAGAGGGGTCAATCCCTTTGAGAAGCTCGGTTTTTCCATCTTGAGAATGAAGAATTCTTGCGTAGTGCCCCGTTGCTATTGCCTCATATCAGAACTCTTTTGCCTCCTCGGCAAAAAGGTCAAACTTTATCAGATTATTACAGAGCACATCTGGGTTTGGCGTGAGCCCCCGTGCATATCCATCGTAAATAAATTGGATAATCCTTTTTTCATAGGCTTCTCGATAGTCGAATGTAAAGAATGGGATCTCAAGGAACGCGGCAACTTCACGAGCGACCTCAATATCTATTTTTGTCGGACAAGAATCATCATCGCTGAGATAATTAATCATAAACCCAGCATGCACCTCGTGCCCTGCTTTTTTGAGAAGATAGGCACTCACCGCTGAATCTACTCAGCCCGATAATCAAACAAGAATTTTCATGTTATAGTACGTTTCCGATACCTTCGCTCGTCGTTGTAATCTGTGTCATGAAAAAATCTTCAAGGGGTACGCGCAAATCTGAGACCCGTTCTCGAGCAATAATCTTACCAAAATGGATTATGGCAAAGTGATCACAAATAGACTCAACATCAGAAAGAATATGTGTATTAAAAAACACGGTCGTTCCCATATCTCTGAGTTCCAGGATAAGATCTTTCACCATTTTTCTTCCCACAGGATCAAGTCAGCTCATGGGTTCATCGAGGAATACAATTTTTGGCTCGTTTATAATCGCTTGAGCAAGTCAGATTCGCTGGAGCATTCATTTTGAATACTTCCCGAGGAGCTTATCTTTTGCATGGCCAAGTCAAACTTTCTCGATAAGTGCATCGATACGGGATTCAAGCGTGTCTTTTGGAATCTGGAAGAAGTTTCCATTAAAGCGAAGGAATTCTCTCCCGGTAAGATATTTGTAGAGATAGGTGTTTTCTGGCATGAATCCAATCTGGGCACGAGTATCTTCTGGAAGTCCAGTGGATCCGAGAACTCGAACTTCCCCCTCTTCTGGTGTAAGAAGTCCAAGAATACACTTCATGGTTGTGGTCTTCCCTGCTCCATTCGGTCAAAGAAATCCAAAAATCTCCCCCGGAAGTACCGAAAGGCTCACCCCATGAAGAATTTCTTTTTTATCGAGAGTTTTTCGTATTTCTCTGAGCTCTAAAATAGGAGAGACAGTGTCACCTGCCTTTTTTTTGTTTCATGTGTTCATGGGCTTATTGTATAAAACTGCTGGAGCAATGCAAAATCGATTTGCGAGAGACAAGATTTCGTTTACAATACTGGGTTGTTTTATTCTTAACCCTGACAACATGACAGAACTTGAATACTCCTACGAAATGGTAAAAATCGATACTCCAGCTCCAAGCTTTGACTTGCCGGCATACGACCCAATAAAGGACACAGATACTCGTGTCTCTCTCGAGTCTTTGAAGGGAAAGTGGTCAGTGCTTTTCTATTACCCAGCAGACTTTACTTTTGTATGTCCTACGGAGCTCAAAGACCTTGCAGAGGCAAAAGCTCGACTCGATGCAGCAAATGTAACGGTACTTGCCGCATCTACTGATACGGTATTTTCTCACCGAGCATGGGTGAAACACGAGGGTCTCATGAAAGATTTCCCCTACCTCATGCTTTCTGATCATACGGGTGTTGTGGCGGACATGTACAACATCTATGACCATGAGACAGGGAATGCTGGACGAGGGACTTTTGTGATTGATCCAGAGGGGGTCGTTAGAGTGATTGAAGTTACAAGTGGTCCACTCGGACGAAATAGCGAAGAACTCGTTCGCCGAATCGAAGCACTTCAATTCATGGCGCAGAATCCTGGTGTTGCTTGTCCAGCTCGTTGGACAAAGGGTGCAAAAACACTCACTCCTTCAATTAAGATTTCAGGAGAGGTGGCAGAGCAACTTGCATAGGAAAAAGATTTCCATTCAAAAGCCCAGAATTCTGGGCTTTTTTATTTCAAAAATTCACCCTCTTCTTTGACAAATGAGCCAAAAGCATATACTTTGCCCGTAACCAATACTATGACATGGCTCAAGGAGCAAATTTTGACGATTACTACGCACAGGTAAACACCCCCTCGACACAAACAGAAGGGGATTTGAAGACAGAGGGCCCGAAACTAAAAATTAAGGCAAAGAAAACGAGTGATGCTCCAAAAGAACGAGAGTCTACCGCTCCTGCTGACACTACTCCAGCTGATTCAGCGGAAAAAGTCACCAAAAAACCAGTTACTTTTACGCCGACCATCACTTTTGAGGCAGCTCCTAAGATTGTTCCGCGTCCAACGCCTGCTCCAAGGCCTGTTGCCGCAGCTCCTTCGCCCGTTGAGGCCACTCCCAAAACTGAGGAAGTCAAGCGAACGGGATTTGTTTTTGATACAAACAAAAATTTTAAAGTTCGAAAACCGCAAACTCCAAGAATATCATTTGAGCCTGCTCCAAAATTTGCTCCAGCCCCAGTTTCAGCTCCTAAGGTTGACTCTCCTGTCTCTGGTCCGAATAAGCTCCAAGCATACGCTAAGACTCACCAAGATGCTCCAAAGCGATGAAGAAACTCATTGCCATCGAAGAAGAGTGGAGGGGCTGACTTTACGAAGCCAAAAAAATGACTCAAAACAGCCACTGTTCTTGAAGACGATGGAAAATTTCGCCGAGGAAAAAAGATTGCTCAAGATAGACGCGAACGAGATTCTGAAGTAAAGCAAGTTCTGGTCGATAGGGCTGGGCAAGAGGTAGCAATTCCTGAAATGCTCTCTGTGAAGGAGTTTTCTGAAAAAATAGGAGTTCCTCTGGTAAAGATTATTGGAGAGCTGATGAAGAATGGAATGATGGCAAATATCAACACGAAGATAGACTTTGATACGTGCTTCTTGGTGGGTGAAACCTTTCAGGTAAAAATAGTTCACGAAATCAGTAACGATGTTTCCGTGTCGGATATTATGGACGGGAAGATTTCCGAGCTTCTGAAGAATGATGATGAAGACAAGCGAGTAACTCGAGCTCCAATTATTTCCATAATGGGACACGTCGATCATGGAAAAACTTCCATCCTCGACTACATACGCAATACACAAGTCGCCTCTGGGGAAGCGGGAGGTATCACTCAAAAAATCGGAGCATACCAGGTAGACCGAAATGGAAAAAAGATAACGTTCCTTGATACTCCGGGTCACGAAGCTTTCTCTATTATGCGTTCTCGAGGAGCGAAGCTCACTGATCTTGCCGTCATAGTTATTGCTGCTGATGAGGGAATGAAGCCACAGACTATTGAATCGATAAATCACGCCAAATCAGCCAATGTGCCAATACTGGTCGCAGCGAATAAAATGGATAAGCCAGGAGCTAATCTGGACTTGATTCGTGGGCAGATGGCAGAGCAAGGGCTTCAGCCAGAGGAATGGGGAGGAACTACGGTTCTTGTTCCTGTTTCCGCTCATACTGGACTTGGAATTGAGAGTCTTTTGGACATGATTTTGCTCATCACTGAGATGATGGAGCTCAAGGCACATCCGACTCGACCAGCGGTAGCTACCGTTATTGAGTCGCATCTTGATGCAAAACTTGGGCCACTTTCAACGGTTTTGATTAATGCTGGATCTCTGAAAAAAGGGGATTATGTTACCTGTGCTCAAGCATCAGGTCGCGTGCGTGCCCTCAAGGACTATCGTGGAAAAAATGTAGACGAGGTAGGGCCCTCTACTCCAGTTCAAGTTGTCGGTCTTTCAGCCGTGGTTGAAGGCGGAGATATTCTCCAGGTGATGCCAGATTCTGAAACCGCTGCCTCAAAAGCCCATGAATTCCAGCTTGCGAAGGCGAGTAAGTCGATTCATAACTTTGAAGGAGCGTCTCTTTGACTTCTCCTTACTCGCATCAAAACAGGGTCTCTCAAACAGTTGAAGATTGTGCTTAAGACTGATTCAAATGGATCGTTGGAGGCATTGAAAGCAGCTCTCGGGAAATTGACTACAGATCAAACACAGGTCGTATTTATTCACTCGGGTGTTGGAGAGGTGAACGACTCGGATGTTCTTATGGCGGGTACGTCTCAAGCACTGCTTGTCGCGTATAACGTATCGGTAAACGTGCACGCTCGACATACACTTGCGAACTCAAAAATTGAATTTATTGATAAGAAGGTTATCTATCACATTATAGAAAAGGTCGAGGCTATTATTACCGGAATGGTTGATATACGATATGATGATGTGGATCTTGGGACAGCGGAGGTCAAGGCCATATTCTTCACGGCCAAAGATAAGTTGATTGTCGGACTCTGAGTTTTGGATGGAACTATTGAAAATAAAGCAAAAATTCGAGTAATTCGAAATGGAGAAAAAGTCGGGTCAGGAGAGGTGCTCAATCTCAAGTCCGGTCCTTCTGATGTTCATGAGGTAGAGACAGGAAGTGAGTGTGGAATCAGTTTCAAGGGTGATATCAAACTTGAAGTTGGAGACAGGTTGGAATTGTATAAAATGGTGGTACGAAAATAACTCATCTCCCCATGTTTGACGAAATTCCTCTTTTCCAAGATTTGAGCGAGACAGACAAATCCACCATCTCTCTTTTTACTCAAGAACGAAGAATTCGTGCAGGAGAAGTGCTCTTCAATGAAGGAGACGATGCTATTGCTATGTACGTTGTGAAATCTGGTACGCTCAAGGCATACAGAGATCGAAGTTCCTGAGAGCAGGTTCTCGGATATGTCGGTCCGGGGGAGATTGTTGGGGAGATGGCTCTTTTTGATAAAGATGCTCCGAAGACCCGACTTGCTTCTGTGAGAGCTGTTGAAGATACGCTTTTGCTCGTAGTTGTGGACTATGCAATTGTTGAGCTCGGTAAGAAACACCCGGCTGTATATGAGCGGATTTGGTGAGTCATTCGAGATCGGCAGATAAAGAACGATTGGTTATAAAAACCAATGCCAAGGCTGGCTTACAAAAAGAGAATATCCCCTTTTGCTACTTTCTGTAAAAAAAGTTTGCGCCCTCTTATGTTTTGCATACAATGCGCTGGCTTCGGCTTTTATACATAAACCCGAATTTTCCGCACCCAGTATGGCAAAAGAAGATAATATCGAAGTGGAGGGAGTCATTGTGAATACCCTCCCTGGTGCAGTATTTGAGGTAAAACTCCCTGATGAATTTGGGGGGAATGTCATTCAGGCATACATTTCGGGCAAAATGAGAAAGCACTTTATTAGCCTTATAGTGGGTGACTCTGTTCTTGTCCACTTAACCCCTTACGACCTTACTAAGGGTCGCATCGTATTCCGAAAAAAATAATCTATGAAAGTTCGACCTTCTGTAAAAAAAATCTGTGATAAGTGTTCTATCATCCGAAGAAAGGGTGTAGTTCGCGTTATCTGTGAGAATCCAAAACACAAACAGCGACAGGGATAATTTATTTTTAAAAAAACTTTTTCGACATGGCACGAATTGCCGGGGTAAATCTCCCCACTGGAAAACACGCAGAAATTGCTCTCATGTACCTTTACGGCGTGGGACGACCTCTTGCACAAAAAATTCTCGACGAGCTTAAGATTGAGCGAACTCGAAAAATTGAAACTCTTTCTGAAGCAGAGCTTGATAAAATTCGTGAAGAACTCAAGAATTACATTATTGAGGGAGACCTTCGACGAGAGATTCAACAAAATATCAAACGTCTTCAAGAAATTAACTGTTATCGAGGAATGCGCCATAAAAAGCGACTTCCAGTTCGTGGGCAGAGAACGAAGACAAATGCTCGAACTCGAAAGGGGAAGGCGGTAGCAATCGCTAATAAGAAAAAGTAATCATTCCAGTATGGCACCAACTCTTAAACGAAGTAAAAAAACCCGAAAGAATGTCGCGGAGGGAATCGTATCGATCACCGCAACACTCAACAATACTCACGTGGTTGTCTCAGATAAAGACGGAAATGTTCTCACTTGGGCTACCGGAGGAAGCTCTGGTTTCCGAGGCGCTCGAGAAGCAACTCCGTATGCTGCTCAGATTACCAGTGAGAATGCCCTCAGCAAGGCAAAGACTCTTCATGGTCTTGAAAAGGCAATCGTGTACGTTCGAGGAATCGGTGCGGGACGCGAGCAGGCTATCCGAGGAATTATCAACGCAGGAGTTGATCTTCAGGCAATTTTCGACATTACTCCCGTTCCTCACAATGGGTGCCGAAAAAAGAAAATTCGAAAACTCTAATTTCTATTTCACATGCGTTATACAGGACCAAAAACAAAACTCTGCCGCCGTGAGGGAGTAAATCTCTTCGGATCAGAAAAATACGATCTTTCTCAGAATCATCGAAAACCACTCGGAGCCCGCTTCGGAAAATCTTCTGGTTTTGGAGTACAGCTTCGAAAAAAGCAGACAGCGAAGAGAATGTTTGGTATTAGTGAACGACAGTTCTCAAATTACTTCAAGAAGGCAGTTCGAATGCCAGGAGTAACGGGAGATCACATGCTTTCTATGCTTGAGCGTCGTCTCGATACGGTAGTGTACCGATCAAACTTTGCCCGCACTCCTATGCAGGCTCGTCAGTTTGTAGGGCACGCACACTTCCTCGTGAATGGAAAAAAGGTGAATATTCCTTCATACCAGGTTTCAGTAGGTGATGTTATTGAGCTTCGAGAGAAAATGAAAGAATCTCCTATCTATAAAGGGCTTGTTGCGGAGTATGAAGAGTTTATGAAGTCAAACTCTAATGGAAACGTAACAACCGCAAAATGGATTGAAGTGAGTCCAACTAAACTCACCATTACTGTGAAGGCGCTTCCTCAAAAAGAAGATTTCGATCCAACTATCGATATCGGTAAAATCATCGAGTTTTACTCAAAATAAATTTCAATTAAGTAAGCCACTCACCCCTTCAGTATGCATATTATTCACAATACGATCGGCGTTCCGAAAATTCTTCAAGAGTCAATTGGGACTCATGCGGCAAAATTTACGGTTCAACCACTTCCTTCAGGATACGGGGTTACGATTGGAAACTCGCTCCGACGAGTTATGCTCTCTTCGATTCCAGGTTGCCGAGTAACTGGAGTGAAAATCAAGGGTATCTCCCATGAGTATTCCACTATTCCAGGAATTAAAGACAGTGTTTTGGACATTCTTCTTAACTTGAAGAATCTTGTAATTTCCATGAACTCTGATGAGTTGGAATGGATTCATCTCACGAAAAACAAGGCAGGAGTTGTTACCGCAAAAGATCTTAAGGCAAGCTCAAGTCTCACGGTTCACAACCCAGATCTCTATATCACAGAAATTGACCGAGATGGGTTTGAGCTGGATATGTCGATTCGAATTGAAAAATCAGTAGGATATCTTTCTGTAGATGAATTGAAAGAACGAGAGGATGACGTAAACGTTCTTCTCATCGATGCAAACTTCTCTCCAGTTGTTTCTGTAAAATACGAAGTAAAGAATCAGCGTGTTGGAGAAATGACAAACCTTGATGCGCTCGAAATGACAGTGGTAACAAACGGCATCATGTCTCCAGAAGACGTTGTTCGATTTGCTGGTGACATGCTCTCCTCGTACTTCAGCATTTTCAATGAAGAGGGATTGCAAGTAGAAGGTTCCTTCATTGGAAATATTAAAGAAATCCTCGAAAAGGAGAAGCAAGAAATTAAGAGTGAACTCGAGAAAGAAACCTATACTCCAATTGAGATTATTGGACTTTCTCCTCGAACTCTCAATGCTCTTGTTAACGGAGAAATTTTGTCAATCGAACAATTAACAAAATGTACTGAAGCAAAACTCTCTTCTATTAAAGGTTTCGGAAAGAAAGCAATGAATGAAGTTCGAGATGCACTTCGTGAACGAGGGCTCAAGCTCCTCGGGGATGACTAATTAGAATTACTATTCAACTATGCGACACCGCGTTAAAAAATTTAAAAACTTCAAGAAAAAGGATATTGATCACCGCAATGCGATGCTTCGAAACCTTTTGACGAGCTTTTTCACTCACAAGTCTATGATGACAACGGAGAAACAAGCCCGAGCTATTATTGGCGAGATTGATCGACTGATCAATGTAGCAAATTCAAAAGAAGAAGGGCAGGCTATCCGAGAAATAGCTTCCATTCTTTTCACGAAGCAAGCAGGAATTGAGCTCATGAAGAATGTTGCTCCAAAATTTAAAGGGGTTCCCTCGGGATTTACTCGAATCACTCCAGTGAAATACCGTGATGGTGATTCTGCAAAGGTTGTTAAACTTGAACTTGTAAAATAGATATGAAAACACTCATGCCCAAACAGCTCAAAGCAAATGAGCGAAAATGGTACGTAATCGATGCAGAGGGAAAGACTCTTGGTCGATTGGCTACTACCATTGCTACCTACATCAAAGGAAAGAACAAAGTAAACTATGCCCCTCATGTGGACAATGGAGACTTCGTGGTTGTCCTTAACGCTGGTAAAATAGTAGTTACAGGAAACAAGGAAGAGGATAAGCTCTACCGAACACACTCTCAGTATATGGGTGGACTTAAGGAGACTCCTCTTGCTCGTATGCGATCAAAGAAGCCTACAGAAATCCTTCGACACGCTGTAAGCGGAATGCTTCCAAAAAATAAACTTCGATCTGATATGATTCGACGACTCAAGCTTGAGCTTGGTTCTGAACATGGATACGAGGCACAAAAACCAGAACTTCTCTCAATTTAATATGGCATCTCTACAATATTTTTACGCAGTCGGTCGACGAAAGACCTCCGTTGCTCAGGTAAAGCTCTACGTAGCAGCTGGACAAAGCACTATTAATGGAAAACCAATGAACGAATACGTTCATCGAGGAGATTTGTTTGGGAAACTCCTTGCTCCAGTAAAAATTGCCGGACTTCAAGATCGTGTTCGATTTGAAGTTGAGGTTATTGGAGGAGGTGAATCTGCTCAGGTGGATGCCATTGCTCATGGACTCTCACGAGCCATCGTTCTCTCCAGTGAAGATCTCCGAAAAACCCTTCGAGGTGCAGGACTTCTCACTCGAGATTCACGAAAAGTGGAACGAAAGAAGCCAGGTCTTCACAAGGCTCGAAAAGCTCCAACTTGGTCGAAGCGTTAATTTTATACCCCAGTTATGACAACGATTAATCAACTTATTCGAAAACCCCGAAAAGATAAATCTCGAAAGAGTAAGTCTCCGGCGCTTCAGGTTATCAAAAATAGCATCAAGCGAGTCACTACTCCTCTTGCTTCTCCTCAGAAGCGAGGTGTGTGTACTAAGGTGTACACAATGACTCCTAAAAAGCCAAACTCTGCGCTCCGAAAGGTAGCAAAGGTTCGCCTTACAAATGGATATGAAGTTATCTGTTATATTGGTGGAGAGGGGCACAATCTTCAGGAACACTCAGTGGTGTTGATCCGAGGAGGGCGTGCAAAGGACTTGCCAGGAGTTCGATACCATATTGTCCGAGGAGTTCTTGATACTCAAGGAGTAGAAAAGCGAGGACAGGGACGAAGTCTTTATGGAGCAAAGAAACCAAAAGCAAAAAAATAAGCAATCAGCACTAAATTCATACTATGAGTACCAAAGGAAGCGTATCGCTCAATTTGAAAAACGAAAAACTCTTGAAGTTTGCGAACTATGTCATGAAGTCTGGGAAAAAATACCTGGCCCTCAAGATCCTTACAAATGCATTTGAGGCAATCAAGGCAAAGGGGCATGCAAACCCAGAAGAAGTTTTCGAAAAGGCACTAGAGAACGTTATGCCAAAAATCGAAGTTCGACCAAAGCGAGTAGGTGGTTCCATCTATCAGGTTCCACAGGAAGTAAAACCACGTCGAGCATTGGCGCTTGCCATTCGATGGATTCTTACTTCGGCTCGTTCAAAATCTGGAGCAGAGTTCTCTACATTTCTTGCGGCAGAGCTTATCGAGGCATCTCAGGAAACTGGAAATGCTGTAAAAAAGAAGCTTGAAGTCTACAAGATGGCAGAGGCAAACAAGGCATTTGCACGATTTGCATCAAAATAATTTCCCTGTACGTAATTTTATACAACTATGGCACATAAAAAGGCCCAAGGTTCTACCAACAATGGTCGTGACTCGCAAGCGAAGCGACTTGGCGTAAAACTCTATGGAGGACAACCAGCTCTTTCTGGTAACATCATTATCCGCCAAAAAGGAAATACATTTTGGCCAGGAAAGAATGTATCGCAAGGAACAGACTTCACTCTTTTTGCAACGGCAGCAGGTGTAGTTCAGTTTGAAGAACGTCGACGTACTCGTTTTGATGGACGCGTATATCGAGATATCTTTGTAAACGTTATCTAAATATCGTTCTGTTTGTTTTTGAAAAGACCTCGAAAGGGGTCTTTCTTCAAAAGTGTTTCTGAATACAATTCATCTTATGAGACTCCTTCGCTACGCACTCAATAATATCGCAAGAAGTATTATTTTGTCTTTTTCGTCCATCACCGTCATAGCCCTTATGACGTTCTTGATTTTTGTACTGTTCTTGGTTGAGTTCATTATGCAGGGGCTTTCTGAGAATGTAAATGCGCGCCTCTCTCTCAAGCTGTATGTAAAAACAGGGTTCACAAGTACAAGTCGTGAAGTGGTTGATACGCTCCACACTCTTGAGCAGATTGCTCCGGGAATTCAGGCGAGTTTTTCCTCTGCGGAAGAAAACTTAAATGAACTACGGCAACGAGACCCTGATTTGGCAAAAGTTGTAGAAACAGATGCGGAAAATCCGCTCAAAAGCACCATATCAATCAAGAATGTTCCTATTGAAAAGTATGAAGCGTTAGATGCGGCAATACTGGAACACACAAGTGCGATAGAACTGAATGAAGAGAAGCATAAAAAATCCATACTTGGCTATCGAGGGCAGTATGAGAAGATTCGATCAGTAGTTCAAATTCTCCACTCTTTGCGGTATGGGCTTTTTGGAGTTATCGGCTTTTTTCTGTTCTCTGTCTTTGTTGTCATATTTCATAGCATAGGAAATGCGGTCTTCTTCTTTCGAGAAGAGATCAAAATTACGGAACTTGTTGGAGGGCAGAAGAGGTATATTTACGGCCCCTTTGTTTTGCAGGGCATGATTTACTCTATCATCGCTCTTTGTATAAGCGGAGGATGCTTTTACTTCGGGCTTCTCTCGCTTGAGCTCGCCAATCTTCTTGGAGCGCAAACTTCTTTGCAACAATTCTTCTCAGAATCGGCTCCGCTTTTCCTTTTTGTCTCAGGGGCCGTTATTTTTCTTGGAGCCTTGAGTGGTCTCATTTCTTCTTGGAGATTTGTACGGTAGATTTCAGGATAAAATACAAAATATCGCAAAATCACCTCAAATAAATTTGCACGGCAAAAGTTTTCTCATATACTCTGCCCCGCACTTTGGAGCTGTAGCTCAGTTGGTTAGAGCGTCCGCCTGTCACGCGGAAGGTCGCGAGTTCGAACCTCGTCAGCTCCGCCAGAATTGTTTGTTAACACAATATGAAATGATTTCACTCCCACGTGAGTCATCGTATTGTTTGTGGGGCCTTAGCTCAGTTGGCTAGAGCGCCTGTTTTGCACGCAGGAGGTCAAGGGTTCGACTCCCTTAGGCTCCACCATTTATACCACGCACTTTTTCAGAAATCCTCAATCGACGATTTCAAAAGAATTTTGCTGTATTTGCCACTTATTTAGTAATTTGCTCTATGGGACTCCGCAATAAGCGTCCGCGTCAAGATAATTACTCCGTTAACCGAAAGGGGAGAAAGTCTGGAAAAAAGATCGAAAACGCAATCGGTCACTTTAAAAAACTTCAGGCTCGACTCGTTCATGAGGGAGAGACACTTTGGCTCAAGAACGCCATGGAATTCGTCATGAAGAAATTCAAAAAGTATTCCATTAATCCTAATAAGATTTAATCATGCCAAGACTCACAACTCACGCGCACCGAAAAATTAAGCGTGCCATGGATCGAATTACTAAGAAGATGCGAAAAACCAAGCAGAAATAACGTTTGCAAAACTGGCTTTTTCGCTACAATTAACACACTTTTAATTCCCTATTACTCATAATTATTATGGCTACTTACGATCGTTCAAAACCACACATGAACGTTGGTACTATCGGTCACGTTGACCACGGTAAGACCACTACTACTGCTGCTATTACTTACGTTCTTTCTAAGAAGTTCGGAGGAGAGGTAAAAGCATACGACCAAATTGACGCTGCACCAGAAGAAAAAGCACGTGGAATTACTATCAACACTGCTCACGTTGAATACCAGACTGCTGCACGACACTACGCTCACGTTGACTGTCCAGGTCACGCGGACTACGTAAAGAACATGATTACTGGTGCCGCTCAGATGGATGCCGCGATTCTTATCGTTGCTGCTACAGACGGACCTATGGCACAGACTCGAGAGCACATTCTTCTTGCTCGACAGGTAGGTGTTCCATACATCGTTGTTTTCATGAACAAGTGTGACATGGTAGATGACACTGAGATGCTTGATCTCGTTGAGTTTGAAATCCGAGATCTCCTCTCTAAGTACGAGTTCCCTGGAGACAATACTCCAGTAATTCGAGGTTCAGGATTGGTTGCTCTTGAGAATCCAGAAGATTTCGAGAAGCCATACGGAGCAAAAACAATCGTTGAGCTCTTCGAAGCACTCGAATCATTCGTTCCAGTTCCTGAGCGAGCTCTCGACAAGCCATTCATTATGCCAGTAGAAGATGTATTCTCCATTAAGGGTCGAGGTACAGTAGTTACTGGAAAGATTGAGCAAGGTATTATCAAGGTAGGTGATTCTATTGAAATTGTTGGACTTCACGATACTCAGACTACAACAGTAACTGGAGTAGAAATGTTCCACAAGCAACTTGATCAGGGGCAGGCAGGAGACAATGCTGGACTTCTTCTTCGAGGTATTGAGCGAGAGCAGGTTGAGCGAGGACAAGTTCTTGCAAAGCCAGGATCTATCAAGCCACATACAAAGTTTGAGGCAGAGGTATACGTACTTACAAAAGACGAAGGAGGACGACACACTCCATTCTTCAAGGGGTACAAGCCACAGTTCTACTTCCGAACCACTGACGTTACTGGAGCAATTGAGCTTCCAGCAGGAGTAGAAATGGTTATGCCTGGAGATAACATCAAGATGACCATTGAGCTTGGACAGCCAATCGCTATGGATCAGGGACTTCGATTCGCTATCCGTGAAGGAGGACGAACCGTTGGTTCAGGAGTTGTAGCAAAGGTTCTTGCCTAATGCTTTTGAGTTATGCCGAGCGTAAGTTCGGCATAATGACCAAGGTATTATTACTTATCATCTATGTCTTCAAAGAAAGGAAGCATTCGTATCGTTGTTAGAGCTTTTGAACATAAGCTCATCGATGAGGCAGTGAAAAAGATAGTAACGACTGCAAAAGATTCAGGCGCTCTTGTAGTGGGTCCAATCCCACTTCCTACGAAAGTAGAGAAGCTTACCCTGAATCGATCAACATTCGTTAATAAAAACGCACGAGAACAATTTGAGATTCGCCGCCACAAGCGACTCATAGATATTAATGACCCTACTTCCAAGACTCTTGAACTTCTTCAGACGATTAATATCCCTGCTGGAGTTGGAGTTGATATTAAAATTGCTTAATTATGTCACGAGTTTGCATGCTAACCGGGAAGAGAACTGCCGTTGGAAACAACGTATCTCATTCCGTACGACGAACAAAACGAAAGTTTTATCCAAATCTTTTTTGGAGAAATGTAAAAGATCCTGAGTCAGGAATGACCCTTCGTCTCCGATTGAGCGCGAAGGCAATCAAGACCCTCAAAAAGAAAGGTATCCTTTAGGAGTTGTATCCGTTGCTCCCTTCGCCCTGGTGGTGGAATGGTAGACACGCAGGACTTAAAATCCTGTTCCTTCGGGAGTACGGGTTCGAGCCCCGTCCGGGGCACCAAAATACGTATCAACTCTGAAATCCCAACATCATTTTATTCTTATGTTAAAGATCCGACTATCCCGCGTAGGCCGAAAGCACGTTCCACTTTTTCGAATCGTAGTAACTGAGCATTCTCAGTCTGCTAAGCACGGTTACATCAAAGTGTTAGGTCACTATAATCCTGTTACAAAAGCTCTTGAGTTTGATGCTGCTGAAGCAGAAAAGTATATCAAGAATGGAGCTCAGTATTCTGAGACATTGCAAAAGATTCTTAAGAAAAACGCATAATGGGTGCAAAGGAATTCCTTACTCTCATTGTTCAATCACTCGTTGCCCATACTTCAGACATTGTCATTGAGCAGCGAGAAGACGAGCTAGGAACTCTTGTAACACTTCGCGTGAATCAAGAAGATATGCGTACTATTATTGGACGAGAAGGGCAAACTATTTCTGCAATTCGTACCGTACTTCGAGTTTTCGGAGCAAAACAAGGCGCAAGAGTAAATCTTAAGGTGTTGGAAGACTAATCCCGAGAAATCGGGATTTTTTCTTTACTTTTTTTGAGCCGGTTATACTATCACACTCGTAATTTCCCTTTTAATATTGTTGTTCTCTATGTTTGATATTGCCTTTGCTAGTGGACCTGACCTCGTAAATACTTCCTATAATTTGGACGATATTATTCGAGTTGCTATTGCACTTGTTGTTTTGGTTTCAGGAATGCTCGCGGTACTTTTTATTATATGGGGTGGGGTGATGCTCATTCTCTCTGGAGGAAAAGATGAAAAGGTGAAGCCTGCTGTTAATTCCATTCGTTTTGCTGTACTCGGGGTAATCGTCATCATCATTGCTCTCTTTGTAGCCCCAAAGCTTGGAGACATTCTCGGACTCAATGTTGGAAGGTATGTTGATCCAAAGGAGATATTTCGAACAATTCAATCCATCTCCTCCAAGTTTTTCTGAGGAGGGGATTCCATTGATCTAAAATCAAGCTCAAGCCCAGTAATAGATGACAGCTTTGATAACTTTTAAGGATTTCGGATAGGAAATCTTCTCTGAACTATCGTCTCGCGTCATTCCTGGCAATCTCCACGAATCTCCTCAAACGAAAGAACAATTCCCTCACTGACATTCTGGAAAGTGAGGTTTTTTATTGGATAGCTTGAGAGAGGAGGAGAAATTAACTCTGGCACTAGAGTGTCGAGTAGAACCAATCCTCATGAAAATGAACTTCCTGATACAACGGACCGTATTTGCCTTTCCGATGCGAGACGAGTAATTCTATTTCCCAGAGGAGTCCAAACATTTCCGTCTCCCCGAACAAAATAGGGGGATATCTTTGAGAGCCCTACGACACCTCACTCATTGAGAAGCTCTATGGTTGCGGTGTGGTTTCCTGAAGATGCTGGTGTGGATGAAAGATTTGCTACGGTAATACGAATATCCCCTGTTACGGATTGCGCAGAACCGGTGAGAGTGTATTGGAGGGTATTGGCAGTTATTGATACGATGTCACCTGCGCCACTCTGAGTGCATCAAGTGCAGGTCAGTATGATATCTCAAGGAGAAAATGGCCCGGGTAGCGCTTGAGGAAATGTTATCTTGAATCCGCTCAAGAGTCAGGAGTATGCTACGCTTCCCGAAAAAGTACTTCCGCTTTCAGGAGTATCCGAAAGGAGAAAAAGACCATTACTTGCTCCAATGAGAAGGGAGCTTCCTGATGCTGCAAGGCTTCTTGGCTCAAAAATCCCGAGAGTTCCCGTGTCGAGCTCAGAGAGTGTTCCTCCGCTTGTGTTCCAAAGAACAATCCGATCGTTTCCTGGATCGGCAACAGCAAGAGTGCTTCCTGAGAGAAGAAGAGAGCTGATTCCTGAAAATTCTGTACGCAGGGGAGTGCTCCGGGTATTGCCAGCAACTCCAGTTCCCAGAACACGAGATGCTCCGGTGTATACTGCAAGTCCACCAGTGCCAATGGAATACCCTCATGTTGCGGTTGTCTCCGTTCCTGAACGAGGTAAGGGCGTGATAGTGAGAAACTCTCGTGTTGTGGATGTTTCTCGGGGACATGAGCTGGCGATGGTCTTGCTTCCCACAAAAAGAAGTGTTCCATCTTGATCAAAGAGGGCTCATGTCGAATAACCAGTTGGCGAGAGTGTTCCGGTATCAATTCTGGATCACCCCCGTATTGCGAGTCGATCGAGGAGCTCTCCGATATATCGATCACTTGGAGTGGAGGCAATCCGACTCTTGGTGCTTTCTGCATTTTCCAGTCATGATGTGACAAAGGAAATAATTCACCCAAAAATGAGGGCAGAAAGTGTTACTGCGACAAGTACTTCTATGAGAGTGAAGCCGGGTCGGGACATGTTAGATATGTCGAAGAATCAGTTGAGTGATGGTTTCTTTGGGGAGAATGTCCCCATCTTTCTCACAATCGAGGAGAGTCCAATTCGTATATTTTGCCGCCACATGCCCAGCAATCTCTATCGCCTTTCGAATATGTTCAGTATCCTTTTCATGAATATCCCGATTTTCTGTGCTTTTCACATACTCTCGTTGTGCCTTCATTCCGATAAGCCGATGTGATGTTTCAGGGGAAATTTTCAGATAGATTACCTTATCGGGCTTCGGGATTCCGAAGATTTCAAATTCAAGGTGATACACCCAGCGGAGATAAGCATCGACAGCCTCGTAGCTATCCATTTTTGTTGCTTGATGAATCATGTTCGAACTCACGTATCTATTTGCGATCACGTAATCACAGGTCTCAAGTGACTGAAGAATTTCTCTTTTTGCATCAAATCGATCAATGGCATAAAACATGCTCGCAAGCTCTGGTCCCATTTCTTTGAGGGAACCATATTCTCCGTTGAGGTATTTTGTCACCATGAATCCAGAGGTTTCTTTGTATCGAGGAAAGTCAAGCAGGGCAACCGTTTTCCCAGATGCTTCCAGATGCGTTTTTAGGAGCTCTACTTGGGTTCATTTTCCAGATCCATCGACCCCTTCGATAACAATAAATTGTGCCATACAGATAAGTTATGCCATCCAGTATATCGAGATTTCCAAAACCCGTGTTTTAACTTTGCAAAATCCTGGGTTTCCCCTATATTTAAAGCCAAAATTTAGCTATTTTTTATGTCTCAAGAAAACGATATTCCAGAGCTCCCTCTCGAGGATGACATACCAGCTCCCGAGAACTCGGAACAAATCATTCTTCCTTCCCTTCCGACTGCCATAACATATGAAGGTGATTCGGAGCGATCCATTGTAGAAGAAATGGAAACATGCTACTTGGATTATGCCATGAGCGTTATCGTTATGCGAGCTCTTCCAGATATACGCGATGGAATGAAGCCGGTACACCGACGTATACTCTATGCGATGTACGACGGAGGGGTTCGTGCTACAGGGAAGCATCGTAAGTCGGCTCGTGTAGTCGGAGATGTACTGGGAAAGTATCATCCACATGGAGATAGCTCGGTATACGAGGCGATGGTTCGTATGGCGCAGGATTTTTCTATGCGGTACACGCTTGTTGATGGGCAAGGAAACTTTGGTTCAATGGATGGGGACTGAGCTGCAGCAATGCGATATACTGAGGTAAAAATGGCGAAACTCGGAGAGCTCATGCTTGCTGATATCGATAAGGAGACGGTTGATTGGAGAGATAACTATGATGCTTCCACAAAAGAGCCGACTGTTCTTCCAACGAGAATCCCAAATCTCATCCTCAATGGTTCCGTGGGAATTGCCGTAGGAATGGCTACAAATATTCCTCCACACAACTTGGGAGAGGTGGTAGATGCGCTTCAATTCATCCTTCAATGTCAGGATCCTTCCGAGGTGACGGTAGATCGATTGCTTGAATTTATCAAGGGGCCAGACTTTCCTACAGGGGGAATCGTCTATAATCGAAAAGACATTGCTACAGCCTACTCCACAGGTCGGGGATCAGTTATTATGCGATGACGTGCTGAGATAGATGAGCTCAAGAATGGGAAAAAGGTAATTCTTATCACAGAGATTCCATACCAGCTCAACAAGAAAACTCTTATTGAGAAAATAGCAGAACTTGTACAAGAAAAGATTATTGTTGGAATTTCAGACTTGCGAGATGAATCAAACAAGGAGGGGGTACGTATCGTAATCGAGCTCAAGAAAGATGCATTCCCGAAGAAGATTCTCAATCAACTGTACAA
Source organism: Patescibacteria group bacterium (assembly GCA_031539165.1). Taxonomy (GTDB): domain Bacteria; phylum Patescibacteriota; class Gracilibacteria; order BD1-5; family UBA2023; genus CAIVSN01. Next base: position 20,493 of record JAVKLK010000029.1, read on the forward strand.
GCTTACCCCGCTTCAGACAAGTTTCGGGTATAATATGATTGCTTTGACGGATCGAGGAATGCAGCCCAAGCTGTTCAATCTCGTTGAAATGCTCGAGGAATTTATTGTTCACCGAAAAGAAGTAGTAACCAGAAGAACTGTTTTTGAACTCAAGATCGCTGAAGCGAGAGCTCATATTCTTGATGGACTCCAGATAGCACTGGACAACATAGATGCTGTTATAAAGACTATTCGAGGTTCTACAACAAAGGAAGAAGCAAAAGAAAATCTCATTCAGAACTTCAAACTTTCTGAAAAACAAGCCGATGCTATTTTGGAGATGCAGCTTCAGCGACTTGCTGGACTAGAGCGCAAAAAAATAGAGGATGAGCTTGCAGAGAAACTCCTTCTTATTGCCGATCTCAAAGATATTTTGGCAAAACCAGAGCGAGTTGCGGGGATTATTGGATCTGAGCTTCAAGAAATTAAAGATAAATACAGTGATCCTCGTCGTACTGAGGTTCAGGCTGGCGGAGTTGGAGAATGGTCACCAAAAGACACTATCCCAAATGAGGATGTGGTGATTACTCTTTCAAAGAATTCCTACATTAAGCGAATTAAGTCGAATGCTTTCCGTACGCAACGTCGATGAGGGAAAGGGGTGAATACGGCGGTGCGTGACGAAGATGAGGTAAAACTTCTTCTCTCTACCCAGAATCATAATGATTTGCTGTTTTTCACGAATACTGGTCGAGTATTCCGACTTCCGGCGTATGAGATACCTGAGGCCCAGAGAACCGCTAAAGGACAGCCTATTATCAACTTTGTGTCTCTCGCAAAAGAGGAATCAATCGAGGCTATTCTTGATATTACCGCGGCAAGCGGGAAACACTTCGCCCTTATATCCAAGAAGGCAATCGTAAAACGAGTCGATTTTGAAGATCTTGCGAATATTCGCTCTTCAGGGCTTATTGTTATGAAGCCAAAAGAAGGGGACGAGCTTGGATGGGTTCGATGTACGAGTGGAGATGATAAGATGCTCTTGGTTTCCAAAAAAGGAAAGGCTATTCAATTCTCTGAATCTGATGTCCGAGTAATGGGGCGAGCTGCTGCTGGAGTTCGAGGAATGAGAATTGGGGAAGATGATGAAGTAGTTGAGGCCGATATCGTAGATCACGATGCTAAATTTGTGTTCACTGTTACGGAAAATGGAATGGGAAAGATCAGTGATATAGAAGACTATAGAGAACAAGGGAGAGGTGGTTCTGGGGTAAAGGCAGGATCGATGACTTCCAAAACGGGTGATATTATTGGAGTTCACCTTCTTACTGAGGCAATTCGCAAGGAAGGCGAGGTTATCTTGATTTCTCGAAGTGGACAAACCGTTCGTGTTCCACTTGGAACCGTTCGAGTTACCAGCAGAGTTACTCAAGGGGTAATCCTTGCTAAGCTCAAAGATAAACATGATGCTTTCACGAGCATGACCGTGCTGGCAAAATCCGAAGAGAATGAAGAAGAAACTTCTGATTCTGAGGGGGATCAAGCTCAAACACAACTCGGAGCAGAAGAGTAGTATCTGTTCACTCACAGGAATATGGACTCACAAGATCAGCGCTTCATCATTCGTTTTCTCTCTATTGGAGGAATAGGGCTGCTCGGATTGGTTGCTTATTGGACGAAGGATATTCTCGTACCTCTTGTTTTTGCTCTTGCCCTTATTGGGCTGGCACATCCACTCCTTGCTTCTATTGAGCGAAAAGTTCCACGGACACTCTCCTCTCTTGTTTTTCTTGGAGCAACACTCCTTCTTCTGGGGCTTCTCTTTTTCTCTGTAGTGCCTATGCTCGCAGATGAATTGCGGAGATTTTCTGAATTTCTCGTTCATCAACAAGCAACAATTCGATCTATCGGGGCACAGGCGTATATTGCCGGAATTCCAGGATATGGCATAGTAGAACGATTAGGATTTCATATACAGCCGAGCTCTATACAAGCGCTCGTTCAGTATGTATGAGAAAAGCTCCCAGGCCTTTTATCAGGCTGGGGCGATTCTTTGCTTCAAGCGTTCCTCTGAGTTTTTGGGGCAGTTAATGCTATTCTCCTCTTCGCAGTATTTTTCCTATTTGGTTCTATAGAGCGAAGAGAAATTTGGAACTTCCTCATGAATCATCTTCCAAAGACGGCTTCCGCACGAATACAATCACGCCTTCCAGAGATACAGAAAACTCTTTTTGTATGGTGGAAGGGGCAGCTTCTTTTGAGTCTTTCGGTTGGGGGTGCCGTCCTCGTAGGTCTTGCTTTCTTGAAATATGTTCTTTGAGTAGAAGTGCAGCATATAGTAACGCTTGCCATTATAGCCGGTATTTGTGAATCTATTCCGGTAATTGGACCATTGTTTGCGATGATTCCCGCAATTCTCGTTGTTGCCTCATCCGGTTGGATGGATGTTGCTCTCGTGGTGGTGATGTATGTTGCCGTTCAGCAACTTGAGGGACTCGTTCTTGTTCCAAGAATTCAATGAGACGCGCTTCGTCTCGGAACATTTGAGACTATTCTCGCGATGTCTTTTGGAGGATCTCTTTTCTGAATCGCGGGAATTATAGCATCCCTTCCTGTACTTGCTGTTGCAAAGATTCTTTTTGCTTCCAAACTCAAACGATAATATGCCCACTATTCTTATAGTTGAAGATGATATGACTATCTCTCAGATGCTTTCGGCATACATAGAGAGAGAAGGATTTCAGGTGATACTCGCTTCAGATGGAGAGACTGCTCTCCAGTTGTTTCGCGAACAATCTCCTGATTTAACCATCCTGGACATAAATCTGCCCGGTCGAACAGGATTTGAGCTTCTTCCGCTATTTCGAGCTCAGTCGTCAGCACCAATTCTCATGCTTTCAGCGCGATCTGCGGAAGACGATAAGGTAAAATCTCTTGAGCTCGGGGCGGATGACTATATCCCGAAGCCCTTTTCCGCAAGAGAGCTCGTTGCACGAATGAATCGTCACCTTCTTCGTGCACAGCCCACCTTGAATCCTCTTGTTCAAACGGGAGAGGTTTTGAAACTGGGAAAGGTCCGAATTACTCTTTCCAAATACCTTGTTGAAATAGAGGAGGAAGAAGTGCGACTTACAAAAACCGAATTTGAAATCTTGGTGCACCTATTCCGTCATGTTGATGAAGTAGTGGAGCGTGAAACCCTTATGAAGGAAATTATTGGGTATGAACGATATCTTTCGGATAGAACGATTGACACTCATATCAAAAATCTGCGAAAGAAATTTGAGGGTGTTTTGTCTATAGAAACACTCCGTGCCGTCGGATATCGCATTCATTGACTCTAGCATGAAATTTTCCCTCCGTTTCATCCTTTTCCTCTCAATTTCCCTGACACTCCTCATTCTTGGGAATCTTGCGAGTCTTATTTACTATGCTCCACGGTATTTCAATGAGTATGTGGAGAATGTGCGGAAGCAAAATCCTTGAGATGAATCAGCCCTCATAAATGCCTTTATTGAATCAAAAGACCTCGATCCAGGCATGATAGAGGAATACCGTCTCACACTTCAGGATTTACGAGACCTCACCAAGAGCCTCCAACGATACTCTGTATCTCAGCAGGAGCAGCTTTCCAACACAGAATCTGCTCTGAAACAAATCGGTTTTTCTGACCAGGCAATTCGACAGACTCTGCTTATGAATAGTCTCCAGTCTTTTTTGCAGAATATTGTTTCCATTGCTTTATCAGAAGGGAATACCCCAGAGCGAACGTTTCTTCTCAAACTTCTCACGATGGTGTTGATGGTGAATGCAGGACTCATATCACTTATTCTCGCTATTACTTTCGTTTGGACGAAGTATATATTTCGTCCTACGGTCGCTCTTTCCGAAAGACTTCTTCAGCTCATCGAGACTCGGGATTATGTTCCAGTCCGGTATACTCGCTCTGATGAATTTGCTCCCCTTGTCCAAGCGGTGAACTCTCTTTCCCAAAGCTTGGCTCTCCAAGAAAAAATCCGTTCTGATTTCCTTTCAGATTTCTCTCATGAGATTAAGACTCCCATTGCTGCACTCAAGGTGTTCTTGGAGTGAGTGGAAGATGGAGTTGTAGCGCTAGACGAGAAGGGGCTCTCCATCATCCGATCAGAGCTTGATCGCCTGCTTTCTACCACAGACTCCATCATGCAGTATGAGAAAGTAGTGGCCCTCAAAGAAAAACACGCACAGACAACAGAGTTTGATATTACGCCTATCTTGACCAATCTTCGGGATGAGTATCTTCCTACTCTCGCCAGAAACTCTCAAATGATTCGCTTCGAGGAGAAACCATTTTTTGTTCGCCTGGAGAAAGATCTTATGATACAGATGATTCACAATGTTTTTTCTAATTTTACAAAATACGCAGGACAGGGGGCAACTCTCACAACACGAATGGCTCGACGATCTCGAAGAATCACCTTTAATTTTGATGATGATGGGAGAGGGGTAGCAAAAGAGAATGTTCCGTATTTGAGAGAGAAATTTTATCAGGAAGATTCTGGAAGATCCGGATCTCAGACATCTCGGGGTATCGGTATAGGATTATCGCTCATTGAGAAGATAGCCAAAGTACACGGAGGACATATCGCTATCGTGAGTGATACCGGCCGAGGATTCCGGCTTAAGGTAGTTCTTGAACAGCCAGATATTCCAGAACAGGCTATGGAAAGTCCATCCGAAGAGACTCTTCACTAAAAAATCACCCCCATGATTTGCCAGCAAGAGGTTTTGCGATACAAAGAATACATGAAACAAACTGCTTTCCGCATTTTTGCTGCCATCCTTCTGAGTATCGGAGGGGGTTGTTTGTCGTGTGTGTACGCCGCACCCAATGAGATCACCCCTCCAGTTAAAGCTTCGTCGGAAAGAGTAAATGCTCTTGAGCAGAAGAGAGCCGTGGAAGAAGTAAATACACTCATTATTGATTCGTATCGGGCTCGACTCGATCAAGTTCTCGAAGAACTCTATGCCAATATAGCCAAGGCCTCCAAGGGGAATCGAGCGGCACAAGTGAAGGCTCTTATTATAGTGCGAGACGATTTAGATGCTCGGTTGGATGCTATTTCAGAGGCAAATGTTACTGCAAATAGGAAGAAGATTCTCATGGGGGTATATTTCTACCTCAAAACAAATATCGATGAGAAGGTTCGTCAAATTCAAGAAAAGTAGGAGAATTTCTTTTGACAACACAGCAAACTTTCATATCATACCGCCACTTCAAATACGAAGAATTACGTTGAATAGCCGATCCGCAAGCGATAACTTCATACTGCGAGATGCTATGCAACCTCTAATCCATTTTTTCTACAAATGTCAGGAATCATAGCAAAAAAAGTCGAAATGACTCGACTTCTCAAGAATGATGCGTTCGTTCCGGTAACTCTCTGTAAGTTTCCAGAAACGAAAGTTTCACAAGTAAAAACCATCCAAAAAGATGGATACGAAGCAGTTGTGCTCGAATCAAAATTCGGTAAGCAAACGGTTCTCAAGGAAGTTCCTTCAACTGGCGCTTTCGCAAGTCTCAGTGCTGGCGATGCTGTAACACTCGACATGCTCGATGATGTAGCAAGCGTTACTCTCATGGGAGTATCAAAAGGTAAGGGATTTGCTGGAGCCATGAAGCGTCACAACTTCTCAGGAGGTCCTTCAGGACACGGATCAAAGTTCCATCGAGCACTTGGTTCTATCGGAACGCGAAAGCCACGCCGAACAAAACCTGGTCAAAAGATGCACGGTCACATGGGAACTGATTCAATCACCCTCAAGAATGTTCCCGTTGAGCTCGTAAATAAAGAGCTCGGTATTATTGCCGTTCGAGGTCCAGTTCCAGGTGCCCGAAATTCCATTGTAGTTTTCAACTTTTAGGCCATGCAAGCAGCACTTTATTCAAATACTGGAGCCGAAACCGGCAAGATAGAACTCGACAAGGGGATCTTTGGACGAGAAATAAACGCAGGACTTATTCACCGACTTCTTGTCCTTCAACATGCGAATGCGCGATCTCCAATCGCTCATACAAAAACTCGAGGAGAACGAAATGGTTCAACACGAAAACTCTATGCTCAGAAGCATACGGGTCAGGCTCGAGCAGGTGATGCGCGATCTCCAACTCGACGAGGAGGAGGTGTGGCATTTGGTCCACTCAATGTTCGAAACTTTTCTCTTCGAATGAATAAGAAGGAGCGACGAGTTGCCCTCTTCTCTATTCTTTCTGCAAAAGCAGGAGAATCAAAGGTAAAGGTTCTTGAATCTCTTCCGACTCAAAACAAGACAAAAGACATGATTGCTCTCACTGGAGCGATGGGGCTTACTTCAGCAGTACTTGCTGTTATGCCTTCTGATGTAGCAGCATTCCAAGCAGGGCGAAATATTGCTTCTGTGAAGGTAATCGGAGCAAACTACCTCAATCCACACGACCTTCTCAAGTACAAAGAGCTTGTCTTTACTAAGGCGTCACTCGAATTTATCAAATCACACTTTGCTAACTAAGAACCATGTCAGTATTTAGCATCATCAAAAAACCGGTTATTACCGAGAAATCTCAGCGACTTGAACTTAAGGGAGTATATACACTTTTTGTAAGCGACCGAGCTACTAAGGTAGACGTTCGTTCTGCAATCGAGCGACTCTATGGAGTAAAAGTTGAGAAGGTAAATATGATTAAAACTCGAGCAAAAGTTCGAGTAAACGGAAAGCGCGGAAGTCAAGTAAAGCGAAAAGAGCGAACGAAAGCTCTTGTGACTCTCAAAGACGGCGCACGAATCGCCGATTTCCAAAAAATTGTAACTCAGTAGTCGAATATGGCAGTTAAAAAGTATAATCCAACGACCCCGAGCCGACGTCAGATGACCGGCTACACGTTCGATGAAATTACCACAAATGAGCCGTACAAGCCGCTCACGGGTGTATCTCCAAAACAGGCAGGTCGAAACTCAAGCGGACGAATTACCGTTCGACACCAAGGAGGTGGTCACAAAAAGTTGTACCGATTCGTGGATTTTAAGTTCGACAAGATGGATATTCCTGCAAAGGTTGAAACCATTGAGTACGATCCATTCCGAACAGGATACATTGCTCTTGTATGCTACCGAGATGGAGAGCGACGATACGTTCTCGCTCATAAGGATATGAAGGTAGGAGATGTTATCGTTACTTCAAACGAAGCAAAACCAGTTTCCGGAAATCGAATGCGAGTTGGAAATATTCCAGTAGGACTTCAGGTATACAATGTTGAACTCATCGTAGGACAAGGTTCTACTTCCGTTCGCTCTGCTGGATCCTCTGCGACTATCCTTTCTCAGGAAGGAGAATACACTCAAGTGAAGATGCCTTCAGGAGAAATCCGAAAAGTTCACAAACAGTGTTTTGCCACTATCGGAACTGTTTCTAATATCGACCACTTCTTGGTAGTAATTGGTAAGGCAGGACGAAATCGATGGAAGGGAATCCGACCTACCGTTCTCGGATCATCTATGAATACCGTAGATCACCCACATGGAGGAGGAGAAGGACACCAGTCTCTTGGACAACGAAAAGGTCCAAAGACACCATGGGGAAAAATTGCACGAGGTGTGATTACCCGACGAAGAAAAGACACTGACAAGTGGGTAGTTCGCACACGACGCGGAAAACTCCTTCAAGGCTAATTCTTTCCAAACTAATATTCAACTATGACACGCAGTCTCAAAAAAGGACCATTCATCGATGAAAAACTCGCAAAGAAAGTTGCGGTTCTGAATCAGTCTGGTAAGAAAACCATCATTAAAACTTGGGCACGTCGCTCAACCATTACTCCTGAGTTTGTTGGACACACTTTCGGAGTTCACAATGGAAAAGACCACACTCCGGTTTTTGTAACCGAAGATATGGTTGGACACAAACTTGGTGAATTCTCCTTCACTCGACGATTTATCGCTCACTCTGGTAACAAATAGTACATGAAAGCAGTTCTCAATAACGTTCGAATCTCTCCGAAAAAGGCACAAGTAGTTGCTGCTATTATTCGTGGGATGGATGCCAAGAAGGCACTCGACATGCTTAAGTGGATGCCAAACAAACCAGCAAAAATCTTATACAAGACTCTTGCAAGTGCTGTGGCAAACGCGGTTCATAATGACAGCCAAGAGCTTGGATCTCTTCAAGTTCAGACAGTTATTATCAACAAGGGTATCGTCTACAAGCGAGGAAATCCTATTTCTCGAGGACGATCTCACAAAATTCTCAAAAAAACTTCTAATATTTCTCTTGAGCTTTCTGCTCGCTAATTCTTACCTATGGGTCACAAAGTTAGTCCACTCGCATTCCGTATCGGATACATCAAGTCATGGAGATCTACTGGTTTCTACTCTCGCAAGGAGTATGCTAGCAATGTTTCCACTGACATGCAAGTGCGAATCCACGTTACGCGATTCCTTAAGGGAATCCCTGTCGCAAACATTTTCCTTTCTCATTCAAATGAGACTATCACGGTTACGGTATACACTTCAAGAATTGCGGTGGTACTCGGAAAGGACGATGAGAATGTTACCAAACTTAAAACGGAACTTACAAAAAAGTTCCCTGGTCTTGGATTTCAGATTGAGGTAAAGGAAGTAAAAAAGCCTGAACTCTCGGCAGCACTTGTGGCTGATTCTATCGCCCGACAGATTGAGAAAAAGATGCCGTATCGACGAGTTATTAAGAATGCTATCTCTCGAACTATGGAGAAGGGAGGTCTCGGAATCAAGGTTATCATCGCATGACGTGTAAACGGTGCTGAAATCGCTCGAACCGAAACATACAAAGAAGGAAGTATTCCATCTCTTACAATCCGATCTGATATTGATTACGCCATCGAACGAGCTCAAACTCTTGCTGGTACAATCGGACTTAAAGTTTGGATTTACAAAGGAGACGTTTTCAAAAAATAATATCCGAGTTGACACTCGACAACTATACTTATAATTTTGCCACACCATGCTTCAGCCGAAGAAAACGAAATACCGAAAGGCGCAGCGCGGAGTCATCCGATGACTCGCGATTCGCGGATCGAATATCGCTTTCGGGGATTTTGCACTCAAAGTCACCGAGTCTGGATACATCACTTCTCGACAAATCGAGGCAGCGCGACGAACTATCGTTCGTTACCTCAAGAAGGGAGGTCGTGTATGGATTCGAATCTTCCCAGACAAACCTTTTACAAAGAAACCTCTTGAGGTTCCAATGGGAGGAGGAAAAGGAGGACTCGAAATGTACCGAGCACCAGTTCGACCAGGACGAATTGTTTTCGAAATAAGCGGTATTCCTGCAAATCTTGCAGAAGAAGCGCTCAACTTGGCAGCATATAAGCTTCCACTTAAGACCAAATTTGTTACTCACGAATCGTAGTTATGGCCACTAAAAAGTCTTCTCAGTCCACTGCTCCTCACACCGAGCTTGCGACACTCCGACAACAACTCTTTGAGCTTCAGATGAAAAAACTTTCAGGAGAACTTAAAGAAACTCACAAGCTTAAGGCAGTCCGAAAGCAAATTGCCCGAACGCTTACTTTGCAAAATACCTCTACCCTGTAATAGCTCGATATGCGAACGAAAACTGGTACTGTCACGAGCATCAAGATGGATAAAACCATCGTAGTAACCGTTGACACGTATAAAACTCATCCAAAGTACAAAAAGCGATATAAAGTTTCTACGAAATTTTACGCTCACGATGAATCAAATTCATCTACTCTCGGACAAAAAGTAACCATCACTGAGTGCCGACCGCTCTCAAAGATGAAACGATGGACCCTCGCCTAATTTTTATTCAACATGATACAAGCAGAATCACGACTCGCTGTCGTCGACAACACTGGAGCAAAAGAAGCACTCTGTATTAAAGTACTTGGTGGTTCTAAGCGCCGATATGCATCTGTTGGTGATGTAATCGTTGTCTCTATCAAGGAAGCCCTTCCAAATGGAAATATCAAGAAGAAGTCAGTTCAAAAGGCGGTAATCGTTCGTGTAGCTGCTGAAATTGGTCGACCAGACGGAACCTATGTTCGATCTGATGACAACGCTTGCGTTATTATCAATGAAGATGGGGAACCAAAGGGAACTCGAGTATTCGGTCCTGTATTCCGAGAACTAAAAAACAAGGGATACCAAAAGATTATTTCTCTCGCCGCAGAAGTTCTATAAACGTATTACTATGAAAATTCACAGCTGAGATCTCGTACAAGTTATCGCCGGTAAAGATAAAGGAAAACAGGGGAAAGTTATTTCCGTTTTCCTTAAGGAAGAGCGCGTTCTTGTTGAGGGAGTCAACAAAGTAAAAAAAGCCATCAAAAAGCAGGGAGCAACTCCAGGATATTTTGTTGAAATGGAGAAATCTATTCACGTTTCCAATGTTGCCGTTCTCGATCCAGATACCAAAAAGCCAAGCCGAATTGGATTTCAGATTGAGGGAGCGAAGAAAATCCGAATTTCAAAAAAATCTGGTAAGTCTCTTGTAAAGTAAATTTCTATGTCATTCCACGATCACATCAATTCCGTAATCCTTCCAGAGCTTCAGAAGACGCTCAAGATTGATAACGTCATGCAGCTTCCTCGATTTGAGAAAATCGTTCTCAATATGGGTATTGGAACATACGTTGCGAGCGGTAACAAAGACTTCTCTTCTCTCAAGAACGATCTTGCTCTTATTGCGGGACAGCTTCCAAAGGTAAATACCTCTCGAAAGTCTATCTCTAACTTCAAGCTTCGTGAGGGAATGCCAGTAGGCATGACCGTTACGCTTCGAGGAGAGCGCATGTATGCATTTTTGGAGAAATTGATTTCCATCATTCTTCCACGAGTTCGAGACTTCCGCGGTATCTCCGCTCGAGGATTCGATGGAGAGGGAAACTTCAACTTTGGAGTTAAAGAGCACACTATTTTCCCAGAAGTTCCTCAACTTGATGTAGTAAAGCCTCACGGACTTCAGATTACCTTCAAGCTTAAATCTCAGTCAAAAGACCATTCCAAGGCTCTTCTTGATGCACTTCACTTCCCTTTTACTCGCTAATATGGCACGAAAAGCACTCGTAAATAAAACCCAAGAAGCTCTCTCAAAAGCTGCACAGGCCCGAGCTCTCGGTAAGAAAGTAACATTCCCAACTCGTCTCTATCACCGCTGCAGTGTATGTGGTCGAGCACACGGATATATCGGTAAATTCGATATGTGCCGAATCTGTGTTCGAGAGCGTGCAAACGCAGGAGAACTCATGGGAGTTAGAAAATCCAGCTGGTAGTATTTAGATACATTATACAATTATGTTCAACGATCCAATAGCAGACATGCTTACTCGTATCCGAAACGGATACCTCTCTCGACTTGCTCGAGTTGAAGTCCCATACTCAAAGCTCAAGGCTGAACTTCTTCGAGTTCTTAAAAAGAACAACTACATTACCGGATACTCCGTTGATGAAGCAACTCGAACCATGCTCGTAGACCTGAACGATGTTCGTGTTACGAAGTATGTACCAAGTTTCCGACGCGTAAGTAAGCCAGGTCAGCGCATCTACGTGAAGAATACTGACATCAAGCGATCTCGAAACGGTCTTGGAATCTTCATTCTCTCAACTCCAAAAGGAATTGTGACAGGATATGAAGCCCATGCTCTCGGAGTAGGTGGCGAACTTCTTTGTGAAATTTACTAATCATTTATTTATGTCTCGAATCTGAAAGCTTCCTGTCTCTATCCCTACTGGGGTAACGGTTACCGTTGACGGGAAGAAGCTCACAGTTAAGGGTCCAAAGGGAGAACTCTTCCTTACCCTTCAGGAGGCAGTCAATCTTCGTGTTGACGGCAATCAAGCTATTGTTGAAGTAGCAAACCAAGAATCTGCACAAGATCGTGCATTCTGGGGACTTACTCGAGCCCTTGTTGCAAACATGGTTATCGGAGTAAGTGACGGCTACAAGAAGTCACTTGAAATCCAAGGAGTTGGATACAAGTTTGAAGTAAATAGCCCAACAAAACTCACACTTTCTGTTGGTTTCTCTCACAAGGTAATCATGGATGCTCCTAAGGGAGTAATCGTTGAGGCCGATGCTAAAGAAAAGAACATGATTCACATCAGTGGTGTGGATAAACAGCAAGTAGGATATTTTGCCGCGTTGGTTCGTGAAATTAAGCCACCTGAACCATACAAAGGAAAAGGAATTCGATACGTTGGAGAATATGTTCGACGCAAGGCAGGAAAAACTGCTGCTAAGGGTGGTAAATAATTTTTGTATAAGAAACTATGCTAGCTAAAACAGAAAAGCGCATCAAGCGACACACCAAAATCCGGGCTCGGATTTCTGGTACCGCAGAACGTCCACGACTCAGCGTGTTCCGCTCGAATACTTCCATCTATGCACAGCTCATCGATGATGTTGCCGGGAAGACTTTGGTAGGAGCATCCGATATTACTATCAAGACTGGAACCAAGACAGAGCGAGCAGCTCAGGTAGGAAAACTTCTTGCCGAAGCCGCAGTTAAGACTGGAATCAGTTCGGTTGTATTCGATCGAGGAGGATTCTTGTATGCAGGACGAGTAAAGGCTCTTGCTGATGCCGCTCGAACAGCTGGACTTTCATTTTAATCTCTATTTCACATGACAGAAGAAGTACGCACTCCAGAAGCTGGAGCTCCAGAAACTCGAACTCCGAACACTTCAAATAAGCGAGAGGGTGGTCGATCAAACGGAAATCGTCGTGATCGAGGAAATTTTAAGGATGCTCCAAAGGAATTCCAAGAAGAGCTTCTTGAGATTGCTCGAGTTACTCGTGTAACTGCAGGAGGACGACAGCTTCGTTTCCGAGCCTCTGTAGCTATTGGAAATGGTAAGGGAACTATTGGTCTTGGTATTGGAAAGGCTGGAGAAGTTTCTGTTGCTGTAGAAAAAGCAGTTCGGGATGCAAAGAAAAATCTCGTGACTTTTCCTATGGATGGAAATACTATTCCTCATGACGCAAAGGCGAATTTCAAATCAGTTTCTGTTTTGGTTCATCCAGCCTCTGAAGGTACTGGAATCATCGCCGGAGGAGCTATTCGAAAACTCATGTTCGTTTCTGGACTCAAAGATGTAATCATCAAGCGATACGGAGCAACAAATCCTCTTACAAACGTGCAAGCAGCACTTAAGGCACTTTCTGGACTCAAGAGCGCAAACTCTGGTTTTGCTGGTCGAAAAAAGGGAGGAGTCGCAAAAACAACTGCTGCTGAATAATTAAACCGTGTAATTTTTAGACTATGCTATCTCAAAATAATGTTCAATCCGCCGCTGGATCTACGAAGCCTCGAAAGCGAGTAGGTCGTGGAAATGGTTCAGGAAAAGGAACCTACTCTGGACGTGGAGTAAAAGGACAGGGATCTCGAACCGGTATTGGAAAGTTCAATGCAGCGTTTGAAGGAGGACAGACTCCATTGTTCCGACGCCTTCCAAAAGCTCGAGGTTTCACGAAATGGAATCAGATTAAGTTCAATATCGTTAATGTTTCTGATCTTGCAGCACTTGCGGCTGAGAAAATCACTACGGTTGATGCTATTCTTCTTGCAGAAAAGGGAATCATTCGAAAGAATGGAAATCCCCTCAAGGTTCTTGGGAATGGAACACTCGATGTAGCAGTAACTATTACTGCAAATAAGGTATCAAAAGAGGCTCTCGCCAAAATTGAGAAAGCTGGAGGAAAGGTAGAACTTGTCTAATACTTACCCTCAATATCAAGCCCTCCCATAGTGGGGGGCTTGATTTGCGAAAGAAAGATACCTGCAAAAAACTCATTACTCCCGTTTACTTTCTGAGAATTTCCCTATACTCTCTTCATTCACTGTTTATTATGATTCTGAAAAACATTTCTCGTCTCTGGGACTCTGAAGATGTCCGAAAAAAAGTGCTTATTACGATTGGACTCATTTTTGTCTATAAGTTTCTTTCTCTCATTCCAGTTCCTGGAGTGAATATTGAAGCAATAGCGAATCTTAAGTCATACCTTCAAGCGAGTCAAGGGCTTGCATTCTTCTCTTCGCTCCTTGGTGGTGGATTGGAGAACTTTTCTATCATACTCATGGGACTTGCTCCGTATATCAATGCGGTAATTATTATTCAGCTCCTTACAGTAGTAGTTCCTCAGCTTGAAGCTCTGAAAAAAGAGGGAGAACAGGGACAAAAGAAGATCAACAACTATACTCGATACTTCACTCTTCCTCTTGCTTTCGCGCAGAGCTACGGAATGATTCTTCTTATCAATACCCTGATTGGAACCAATGGAGGAGGAACGCTTATCAATACCGGTAACTTCTGGGGAGTAGTTCTCCCAGCTATGATTTGTATTACTGCTGGAACTATGGTGCTTCTTTGGCTCGGTGATATAATTACCGAATCAGGAGTGGGGAATGGATCGTCATTGATCATCTTCGCAGGAGTTCTTTCGGGAGTTCCAGCTCATATTGGACAATACTTGAGCGTTGGTAACTTCTGGTTGCTTGTGGTGCTTGCCGTTCTTACTCTTGGTGTCATCTATATAATTATCAAATTTACTGAAGGATACCGTAAGATTCCTCTCATCTACACAAAGACAGGTCGAGATGAGCGTTCGTACTTCCCGATTCGAGTAAATCAAGCAGGAATGATTCCTATCATCTTTGCCATCTCCATCGTTACTTTCCCTTCTCTCATTGGACAGATTCTTGTTGCTAAGAGTTCTGGCCGAATGGTAGAAATTGGGCAATTCCTCGTGGAGCACTTCTCTATGAATAACCCAGGATGGATATATATTGGAGTGTACTTCTTCTTGATTATTGCCTTCTCTTTCTTCTACATATCCATTGTATTTAATCCATCAGAAGTGGCTGAAAACATTCAGAAACGAGGAGGATATATTCCCGGTGTTCGTCCAGGAAAAGAAACAGCAGAATACCTTGGAAATGCGAGCACTCGCCTCAATCTTTGGGGTGGAGGATTCCTTGCATTGATTGCAGTATTCCCCTACATTGCAACAAAGCTTAACAACGAATTCTCTCTCATTGATGTCTCTGGATCAGCTCGAATTGACTTTCTCATTTCAGGGGCGGGACTCATTATTACAGTAGGAGTTATCCTTGAGCTTATCCGCAAGGTTGATACTGAGCTCAAAAGTTACGATTACAAGAAGTTCTACTAGGATGAAGGCGTTTGTATTTGATACGGAGACCACAGGATTTAGCACGAAGGGTGCGGCTCTCTCTGAGCAGCCGTACATTGTACAGTTTGCTTGAATTCTTTGAGAGGCTACCCCCCAGGGGGGATTCACTGAGATAGAACGAGTGGATATCTTGATTCGACCGAGAATTTCTATCCCATTTGGGGCTTCCCAGGTGCATGGTATTTATGACGCTGACGTTCAGAATGCTCCGTATATCGAGGAGGTACTTCCAACCATTCTCAAATACCTCAATACTTCAGATGTGGTCGTGGGGCACAATATAGAATATGATGAGCAAGTCATTCGAGATGAGCTTGCCCGGCTCGGTCGACCAGGAGACTATCAGCCGATGAAATCACTCTGTACCATGAAATCTTCGACGGATTACTGTAAACTTCAGGGACGAGGCTTCGCCTATAAGGCACCCCGCTTGGGAGAGTTGTATAAGTTCTTGTTTGGAGAGTGGTTTGAGGGGGCGCACAATGCTATGGTCGACGTGGAAGCAACCGCAAAATCATTTGGAGAGCTTCTGAAGCGAGGAGTAATTCCTCTGGAAGAATCAAGTCTCATGCGACTCTTTTAAGAATTGCCAAGACTGGGATACAGGGAATTAATTTGACAAATCTGATAAAAAAATTATACCTATCCGAATAGGTATTTTTATCTTTGCTCTCTATGCACGTCTTTTCTGAAACTGACCATAAGTGGATACCGGAAGAACAATCGCTTATTGGTCGATTGCGTAAGCATATTCCAACAGCGCTCTTGGTAGGGTCTATTATCGCTGCAGGTGCTGTTGTCAAAACGGGAAATGATCGAGGGGAAGCGGTGCTTAAGACCCAGGAATATCAAGATCTTGTATCTCGATTTCTTCAATGAGAGCGAGGAAACGTACAGCGAACATACAATCAAGGAACCCCAGTTATTACCTATGGATGAGGAATCTTTGCAGAACGGGATGCATACCTCCAGAAGAATTGTCTTTTTTCAGATGGCGCATGGCTTAAGCGAGGTGCACGAGAAGAGTTTCAAGACAAAACGCAGTGCTTCACCTTCAAGGATATCAATTCGATGAAATAGAGTGCATTCTGAGAATTTTCCAATATACTTTGTCCGCCCAAAAGCAACGCTCTCTACGGGATATTCTCCCGAGGAAAGTCTGGACACGTTTCGGGAGCCTGGCAGTTAACGACTGCGGCAGAATGATAACACATAAACATTCTGTACGGAAAGTGCCACAGAGACAATACTAGCCTGTTTCAGGTCAGAGGTGAAAAGACTCTTCGATGGGTTCTCCCAGAAGAGTACCCACGCCGTAATGCGTGAGTGTTGGCAAACCCCAGGTCGTGCAAGAGGAATGGTACAAGGAGATATAGGGCCCGATCCCTCTCCAGCGTATACCTCGCTTGAGGTGTTCTGCGAAGAACATCCTAGATAGATTGAGAGCGAAGTACAGAATCCGGCTTATGAAGTTTTTGGGCATTTTTTATACATTCAAAGAAGCCCATGCATATCCTGCTCGTAGGAATTCAGGGTTCCGGTAAGGGAACTCTTGCTCGAAAAATTACCGATACATACGGACATGCTTTTTTCGAGATGGGACAGAAATTGCGCAATTTTGCTGCGCTTAATGAAGCGGATTCTCCCGCAGTTCGTGAACTTCTTGCCTCAGGCGCCCTTGTAGGACCTGATTTAGTAGAAAAGATTTTGCTGCATTATCAGGCAAATCATTCAGGATCACCGATTATTTTTGACGGAATCCCGAGAACAAAAGAGCAAAAAGAGCTCTTTGATAGAGTATTCCCCGAATATATCGTTATTTTCCTCGATCTTCAGAAAGCTACTGCTATTGAGCGTCTTGCCAACCGGCGAATCGATCCTCTCACAGGAGAGAGCTTCCCTGCAACATTTGTTGGAGATTTTTCTCCATTTACTGGGAACCGACTGATTCACCGGGAAGATGACAATCCTGATGCGGTTGAACGCCGAATCGATACGTTTTATGCGAATACTTTGCCACTTCTTGCTCTTTGGGCAGGAGAGGGGAAGCGGGTCTATACGATTGATGCAGGGCAAGATATCGAGGCATGCTTCCGCCAAGCGGAAGTGGTCTTGAGTGCCTACCTATAAACTATGCGGTACTATCTGCATATCCCTTTTTGCTCTCGGCACTGTACCTACTGCCGCTTTGCCCTGGATCCTCTCCCTTCGGAGGCGAAAGTGGCTGCCTATCTCGGAAACCTCTTGCGAGAAATAGAGCACTCCTCCAATCGAGCTCCTTTTTTGACAGAATGAGTGAAGAGCGTGTATTTCTGAGGAGGTACGCCGAGTCTTCTTGATCCTCGCCACATTGAAGCACTTCTTGTTGCTTGCGGAAGAGCATGATTTGTTTCTGACTGTGAAATTACGATTGAGTGTAATCCGGAGAATATCACCCCAGAGCGGGTTCGACAATATACTCAGATGGGAATTACGCGGATTTCCTTGGGGGTGCAGACTCTTTCGGATAGGGCACTTCAAGAAATTCACAGAGCCCCAGCGTCATGGACGGAGCATGCTATGGAGGCCCTTGCAGGGTTCCCCAATGTAAATCTCGATTTCATGCTTGGGTTGCCTCATGTCCGAGAAGGAGAAACGCTCGAGTCAATCCGTGCTTTGCATTCGCGATACCCCGGCATTACTCACACGAGTGTGTATCTGCTGGAATATGAGCATACGTATCCAGAATCTTGGCAACACACCGCTCTCTCTCGCGAAAAACAGATGCAAGAGTATGCTCAAATTCGGGAGTTTTTATTGAGTGAGCGGGGATTTGAACACTATGAGATATCCAACTTTGCTCTTCCTTGATTTCAGAGTCGGCACAATCAGGCGTACTGGACCCATGAGGCAGTGCAAGGATTTGGACTTTCGGCTGCGGGGTATCTCAAGGATATGGTGCATGCTCCGTATGGGGTACGACGGACGAATAGTGCGAACTTTGTCCAGTATTTCCGAGGAATACACGAGAACGAAATCCTCTCTGAGGCCCAGTTTCGATTGGAGGAGGGAATCTTCGGACTCCGCACTTTTTCGCTTCGTCCAGAGCTTGCTCAAGCAGAGGCTCTTGCTCGATTGCTTGACCGTAATTTGCTTGCTTGGAAGGGCGAAAGAATTATGCCAACTCTCGCTTGAATTTTTGAGCTCGACGATATAATGGGCGAGCTTTTTTAGCCGAGTGAGTGAGCTGAAGCTCCTCTCTTGCAAGTCGCCGATGTGGCTCAGTGGTAGAGCATCTCCATGGTAAGGAGGGGGTCGCGGGTTCAATTCCCGCCATCGGCTCCATGAATTTCTCAAACACCTCCGAAAGGAGGTTTTTTACTCCCCCAACTGCTGCACAAAGACTGGCCCTTGGGCATTCCAGATATCAAGGAGTTCTCCGATCCTCTCTGGGCGTACAGGAGCATCAAGATTGCGAGGATCATAGAACCCCACCTCAAGATGTTCGTACCCATGACTTGCTGTTGCAAGGTCTACACTCAGGAAATCTTCGGGATTTTCGACCCAGTACCAGAAATCAAACTTTGATTCCCCCTCACGAATAATCTCTTGAGTATATACCAGTGGCCCAATCTGAGCCTCTACTCCAAGCTCTTCCATGAGTTCTCTCGCAAGTCCCGTCTTGAGATCTTCCCCCAACTCAAGGGTTCCTCCCGGGAGACAATAGAAGTTAAAGGGATTTATCTTTCCCAAGAAAATCTTCCCTTCATGAAGAATGACGGCACGAGTTTTGATGATGCCAATGGGGTTTCGCTGAACCATAAAGAGGAAGAAAGAAGAGTAAAGTATACCGATTTTCAGAAAAAGAGAAATCTCTTAATGGACTCTTAATATTGAAATGCTATTGTATCCGCACATACATATTTTTTAACTTCTTTTGTATGATCATGAACAAAAAAACAGTGCTCGCAGCTTCCGCGCTTCTTATTGGAGCTACCGCATTCTCATCGGTATTTGCAGATGATGCCGCAATCACTGTTACTTCTGGTGGGGCAGAGGTTCAGATGGGGCAAATGGGGCCAATGCCTATGGGAATGATGCAAGGGGAAATGCGAGCAATGCCAATGCAAGGAGGCGTTCAGGCTGATCCATTTTCTGATCCAGCTGTAAAGAAGGCTCTTACCGATGCGGGAATTGCGGTTCCAACTTCAGAAGAAGCAAAGGCATTTATGGAAAAACAGATGAATGCATTCACAGCAGAAGCAAAACTTTCTGAAACAGACAAGGCAGGACTTAAGGCTCTTCGCGAGAGTTTCCGCAAGCAGGAGCGAGAGTACCTTCGTTCGAAGGGGGTAGATCTTCCAACAGAAGACACCTATGCAAAATTCGATAAGATTCACGAGGTTCTCAAGCAGCAAATGAAGTCGAAAGTAGAACAGGTTCAAGGAACTCTTCAAGAGGTAAAGGCACTTCGACAGGGAACTCAAGAAGTGAAACAAAATCTTCGACAGAAAGTCCAAGATGCAAAGGATAACCGAAAGAACATGAAGAAGCAGATGAAGCCAGGAATGCGTCCTGCTGCTCCACAGGGTACTTCTTCTGGTACAACAAACTAAAGTTTTGGACTTTCGGGTTGAGTAAGGGGAGATTGATAGGAGAAACCGTAGCGTAACTCATCGATACTTCCCGCTCCCTGAAGCAAGAAAATACACTCGTTCGGTCGAGTGTGATCGATGGTCCGAAGTATATCGAGCGTGCGTGAGAGGCCTTGTCCATCATGCACGTTTTTTTGGTGAGGACGGATTGACTCTATAAGTCGCTCTACTGTCATGAAGGCTATGTCTTCCTCGGTATCTCGACTCAGGTATATATCTGAGATAATGAGCTCATCCACATCACCAAAACACGTACTAAACTCGGCGAGAAGCGCTCGAGTTCGTGCGGCTTGATGTGGCTGAAATGCCACAACAAAGTGTTTGTCAGGGTAGGTTTCTCGAATAGCGCTCAATGTTGGGGCAAGCTCACTAGGGTGATGTCCATAGTCGGACATAATTCGGTTCCCAGCAAGGGTAATTCATACGGTCTCACTTCTTCTCCAGGCTCCTCCAAACTGCTCCAGTCGTTCTATCCGGGTCTCCGGGGGAAGATGAGTGATTTCTCCCACGACGTACGCAAGATTTGCATCGAGACGGAGGTGTTCTCCGGGAACCTTGAGAGTGAGGTGGGGTATATGCTCATGAAGCGGCTCAGAAGGTGCACCGCAAGACCAACCATTTCCATCTACCCAGTACCAAGTGAGACGATTTCGGTCAGATTCGCTCACTGCCTCATAGAGACTTCTGCATCCAGCATCTTCTCGAGAGAGCACTACTGCTGATTTGGTTCGTTCGACAAAAGAAACAAACGCGCTCAAATAATCCGCCTCATCTTTGTAGTAGTCCAAGTGGTCTACATCGATGTTGGTAATAACGGCAATCGTTGGGGTATATTCCAAAAAGTGTCGTTTGTATTCGCAGGCCTCAATAGCAAACCAAGGACTTGCTTCCTCGATATGGATATTCTTCCCATTAAAAGCCGAAAGCTTTGTCCCGACTATGGTTGATCCTCCAATTGAGGTGCCCGCGAGCATAACTCCAATCATCGAAGTGGTAGACGACTTCCCGTGACTTCCCGCAATGGCGATTTGCTGTTTTTGATTGGAAATCCGAGCGAGTGCCTGAGGATACGAAAGTGTAGGAATTCCAAGTGCCAGAGCTGCTTCAAGCTCTCCATTGATTCTTGATTTTTCTCCATGAGAAATACCTGCGGAAGCGATAAAAATACCTTCCGTGTGTACCACAAGGTCAGTATGAGGGGGGAGATGCTTAGCATCATGTCAGAGAAAGATGGAGAATCCTTCTTTTTGAAGATCCCGAGTAATCTCTCCTTCGCTTGCATCAGATCAAGACACGCTCCATCCGAGCTCTTTGTAATATCGTCCAATTGCAGATACGCCGATTCCTCCGGCACCGATGAGATGAAGGTGGGGCATATTATTCCTCAATTTCTCGTTTTATATATTCTGCGGCACAGGCATCAAAGTCTTTCCACTTACTCGGTTGTTTTACGAACTGATCGATGGCCTTAAGAAGTCCAGCGTTCGCAGCAAGAATATGATCAGAAATCGCTCCAGCATCCCATACAAGAGAGGCTACCTGTTTGAGTCGACTCTCGGCAATTCGTTGCCGAGCAAGCATATCTCCTCCTGCTACTGCCTCAAGAAGAGCGTATTCCTCTTCATAAGAGAGAGGTTCGGATTTCGCAAGTTTTGCGAGAAATTGATCAAAGTTAGACATGAGATTCAGGGATAGAGTGTACGGATTCTATAAATTGGTGAGCTCGATCGAGGTAGTTTTTGAAAAGTCAGAAGCTGGCACAGCCAGGAGAAAGAAGGATGACATCGCCAGATTCTGCAAGAGAGTAGGCTGTCTGAACCGCTTCTTGCATGGTAGAGGCCTCTGCCGATGGTATTCCAGCAGCCTTCGCAATAGAGGCAAACAGAGGACCAGTTGCTCCAATGCAGATGATTGCTTTGCAGGTTTGGGAGAGGTTTGATGCAAGGTGATCAAAGGAGTCTCCTTTATTGTGCCCTCCAGCAATGAGTAGTACATTTCGTTTCGGGAAGGATTCCAGAGCTGCCTTGAGACTTTGGGCGGAAGTTGACTTGGAATCGTCGATGAATTGTATTCAATTTTTTTGAGTTACCAATTCAAGACGATGCGGAAGCCCTTGTATTTGTCCGAGTGATACCCGAATTCTCTTCGAACAGATACCAAGTTCGTTTCCGACCAACCCAGCCGCAAGAATATTGTAAGCATTGTGCATTCCCTTGAACTGCGTTTCCGACAGAAGGTATTTCTGCCTTCCAGAGATGACTATGTGCTCTCCATCGGTTCTGTCTTTGAGTTCTGGAGTAAGTCCGAACCATCGCGTGTTCGCTGGGAAGGAGCAGTTCAACTCTCTGCTTCGTTCCTTGAGCTTTTCGTTGGCGAATACTTTCTTCTTGGTTCGATGAATCAGTCGCATTTTGTCTCCAAAATATCCAGCGAGTCCATCATGCCAGTCAAGATGATCCCGCTCGAAATTGGTAAAAATGGTGATATCTGCTTCAAATCCTTCGCGATATCCCGGGGGGAGTTTTTTCAGATGATCGTTTAGTCCAAGAGTATGACCCATGAAACTCGATACTTCCACCACAATATATCCCCGCTTGAGGCCTCGGTTTCGTATTTCTAGAACGGTTTCCGCAAGAGGAATTTCGAAGTTTCCAGACAGAAACACCGCGTGTTCTCCAAACTCAGCGCAGAGCATTTTGTAGACGATCCAAGCGGTAGTCGATTTCCCATCAGTTCCTGTCACAGCAATAATCTTGAATCCAGGAGGAAGGTATCGTGCCGAGAAGTCGAGTTCTCCTATCACATTCCCTCCCGAGTAAGCTCGATTGGAAGGGGGAATTCCTGGAGAAGGAATAATGGCCTCAAAATCGAGCGGGTTAAATGCATCTGCATCGTCAAAAGAGGCAATCGGGAGATTGAGTGCAGAGGCGAGAGCGATTACTGCTTGGCCAACTCTGGCCTTGCCGTACATAGCGAGCATTTGTTGCAAATCTCGGGGGTATGGAATACTATGGAAACATGGTAGTCAAGATTAGGAAAATATGAAACTAAAAACAACCGGAACTGGGGCGGTCTTCCAAGGACACTCTCCTGCTCAGAAGCTTTCGGATAGACCGATTGCAGGGAGACTTCATGCCCGAGAGCGAGACGAAATTCCGCCGCTTCGGGTTGTTTCTGAGCGTGCAAAAGAATTCAATTGACTCGTCTCTTGAATCATATCACAGGTTGTAACTCCAGAGTTACTTAAAAAGTGAGGTGCCACCCCTCTCGATCTTCTCTCAAGTGACGGAGTCTCAAAAGAACAGATAGAAAAAATTCGACATATACTTCTTCGATACGGAAATCTCCATGGAGCATTGCGAGCTCGGTTCACCAAGCTTCTGGTGCACAGTCCCGATTTCCGTGGTCTTGATGGGAAACCGTACAATTTCCGTGTCAGCAGAAGCGACGAGGAGAGGGCAGCCTTGATTGTTCTCAATGAAATGTACCAACTCTCTTGTTTGAGCCTGATTCAAGACGGGATGATTCTTCAAGATAAGCAACTCGCGGTCGTTTTTGAGAGAGGGGATGACTTTGATGCCTTTGTGAGCACGCTGACTCACCGTGAGGACCCGGAAAATCAAGAAGCAATACTTCCCCATGCTCCGAGCCGATCTCGCCGCTATGAACGCACGATAAACTGCTTGATAGTACGAAACATGCTCAACATGTTCGATACCCTTATGAGCGATAAGTACTATAATATTGGGCGTGATGTAGATGCTTTCTTCGGGAAACTGGCAACTCGTTGAATCGAGAGCACCGAGCTTGCTTCAGGTGAAGACGAATGGGTGTACTCTATTCGAAACCAAGGAAAAGATGCATTCGAGGGAACTCTCTATATCAGCAAAAAATCGTTCGAATCCATCGGTCTCAAAAAGTGGAGTAATCGGAAGTACGGAAATGCCGATGCAATGGAGGACTTGTTTCGTCTTCGATTCGAGGGGAAGCGTGATGATGCTGATAACCTTACCCGTGCTTTAGACTACTTTTCACAACACATATTCTTTGGGAAGGTGAAATTTGACGAAAAAAATTCGATTATAAATCCAGCGCTTCTGACCAAGCGAAAAAAGCTTATTATAAAACAGAAAGAAACAGACAAAAAAAGTAGTCTTAAAACTCTGAGACAGGCTGACCTGACGGGAAGAATCGAATACAACGAACATGTAACTGGAGTGCTGGAATTTCAATTTCAGTATGAAGGGGAAATGGAACACTGAACTGCTCATCCACTTGTCTATGATTTCAAAAAGAAGCTTACCGCATCGGCTCGTAAGCTTGGTTCAATTGATGCGTACAACATCTTATTTTATATGCGACAATTGCCGCTGGATGAGATTGGACTTACCGAAGAGCAGATTCTCAAGCACCTTATTACACCAAATGAAGATGATGAAGATTCTGATACGCCTCTTACTGCTCAGCAGCGCCAATGTAAGAAAGAGACTCGCTCTCGTATTGAGAAACTTTGGAGAGGAGAGGTGGGGTTTCTTTTGCCAGTAAGAACCCGCATGGGAGGAGTGCGATTCATCACGCAGGATTCGTATACGCAAGATATATTCCGTCTCTATCCAGACATGCTTGGTCCAGCTCCTCTCGTTGAGGGAAGTCTCTCGTACATTAAGCAGATGATGGATCGTGTTGAAGATGTGGTTCTTTTGCGGTTGGAGGATTATCAAACTATGCTCGACCAGTGGTCTACACGAAGGGAGGCTATCCTCAGCCATTATATTCCATTTCGACAGAGGAAGAAGCGGTAGTACAGATTTTTATTCAAAAAATATAATTGGGGGTGCTCCAGTCTCAGAAAGCACGTACTCTGGATGACGATTCAGATATTCGTGGAATTTGAGAGCAGACTCTTTCCCTGGATCTACTATGCAAATAGAACTCTTGTGAATATCGGCCCATGCTCGTTCAATGGCGGGGCGAACAATGGGGTAATGCGTGCATCCAAGGACGAGCGTTTGGGTATCTTCATGAAACTGTATAATTGCCTCTCGAATGAGGGCATCGATGGCCGCGGTATCGTGAATTTCTGCTTCGATGAGATTTACCAGTCAGGGAACTGCAATTTCTTGTACTTCAAGTCGATGGTCGAGCACTCATACACGCTCGCGGTACGCTCGGCTCTTTACCGTAGCTGCGGTTGCAAGTACACCGACACGCTCGTACCCAAGCTCTACTACTTTTTCTGCACCAGGAAGAGTCACTCAGAGGATTTTTATACCACTTCCATCGGGGTACTTTTCTTGTTGTAGATAGCGTACTGCCTGGGCGACCGCTGTATTACAAGCGAGAATGATGATGATTGCTCCTTCTCGGACTAGGCGTTCTACCCCTTGTTCTACGAGCCTCAAGATTTCTTCTCGAGAACGATCTCCGTAAGGACAATTTGCTCGATCTCCGAAGTACACCATATCTATTCTGGGGAACTCTTCCTGAAATGCCTGCATGACAGTGAGTCATCCAATACCAGAATCAAAAAAACCAAGCTTACCGTTCCATTTCATAGATGTGGTATAGAGGAGTAAATCGACTGTCCTTTTCTCCTTTTGCATAAGGTCCTCCTTGTTTCTCAAATAACTCTATTCGGTTGAGTTTGTCCGAAAGACTTGGGGAAGTATAGATTCTCTCAAGCTCACTCCGCTTATCGTCAACATATCGGATGGATTGCTCCGGGTATCTGTTCAGAATAGATTCAATCGCGCTCTGTTTCCCGAGAGTAATATCAGTATAGTAAACATCTACAAAAGGGAATCAGAGATGTTGTATTTTTTTCTTCTGGAAGAGAGGATCTCCCGCTGTTACGACAAAAAGTAAGTACCCCTTTTCTTTCCACGCATGAAGCGTATCAAGAACAGAGGGGTACCACTGAAATTGTTTCCAAAAATAGGTTTCATGTGCCTCAGAGAGTGTTTCTCTTGAGAAGCCTGAGGCAGGCTCCTCTTGGAGAAGTATCTCTGCATATTTCTCAAAAGAGAATCCTGTAGAAGTGTCCTTGATGGCGAGAGCTCGGTTGCAGGCAAGCATCGAGAACTCAAGCGACTGACTGAAGCGAGTAAGTCAGTCGTATCCTTCCACAAAGTGTGCCAGTGTGAAATCGAGATCGAAGACAAGAACTGGAAGCAAGCGTTACTTTTTAAGAGTGATTCCGATGAATGCCTTTGGATGCTTCTCGAAGTTTCTTCCTACAAGCAAAATGAGAACACGAGATACCCACATTGCGGTGAAGAGGGAGAGAAGGATACCTATAAGAAGAGCAAGACCAAATCCCTTAATGATTGAAGTTCCGAATATGTAGAGTACGAGCGCGGAAGTAAGCGATGTAACGTGAGAATCCCAGATAGCAGACCAAGATTTCGTAAATCCAGTTGTGATAGATTTTACCATATCAGATCCGTCTCGGAGTGCTTCTTTTGTTCTTTCGAAGATGAGAATATTCGCATCGATGGCGAGTCCAATCGAGAGAATCATTCCAGCAATACCAGCAAGAGTGAGCACAATTCCGAATGCCTTGAATATGGCAACAAGAAGGATGGCATAGACAATAAGCGCCACTCCGGCAAGCAGTCCAGACACACGGTAGTACCAAGTAAGGAAGATGACAATTGCCAAGAGCCCAATCGCTCCAGCAACAATAATTACATGAAGGGCATCCTTTCCAATTTTTGCGTCAATTGCTCGCTCACTCGTGAGGTAGATAGGAGCAGGAACTATTCCAGTGTTGATGTCATTTGCAAGCTTCTTTGCAGACTCTGGAGTGTACTGCCCAGTAATTACTGCGTGTCCATCTGGGATAACTGCTTGAACTGTAGGAGCAGTAATCATTTCTCCTCCTACAAATATGGCGATTTGTTTCCCGATGAGTCGTTTTGTGAGTTCTGCAAAAATTCCTTTCCCCTCGTCATTAAATACCAGATCTACCTGTGGAGAGAATCCTTGATTGAAACTCACTCCAGCTCGAACCAGATATTTCTCATCAAGAACTTTCCCGTCAGCTGTTTTTGCAGCCATCCATTCACTTGGCTTCTGGCTTATAACAATTGCTTCATAGGTAAAGAGCCGAGTCTTGTACGATTCCTTTTTGGTTGCCCCACTTCCTGAGGCGATGTTTTTCTCTCGAGTTACTTCTTCTGATTTAAGAATATTTGCTACTACAAACACTTTTTCTCCAGCTTCTTGGATAACCTTCCCGTCAGCTCCAAGTGCGAATGCCCCTTCGGTCTGTCCTTCAAGAATCCCAGTGAGTCCTGTTTTGCTGAGAGTGGTAAATCCGCTAAAGCTGAGCTCAAGAGGAAGTTGCTTTGCCTCTACGCTTGATCCGGTAAGATAGAGAACATTTTCATTGTTCTGGGCGTATTTCTTGGAAATATCAGCAAATTTTGCATCTTTTCCGCTTACATCTGCAAGAACACCCTGAGCAATCGAAAGACGCCCTGCTTTATCAGCGTCAGTAATTGCGGTTTTTTTCTCTTTGAATTCAAGTCGAACGACTTTTCCGATAGTATCCTTCGCTCGGGCGATATATTCAGCATTTTTCTCTCGAATTTGCTCTTCGCTCAGTCCTTCCCCATTGAATGATTGGGTGGGAATCTGAACAATAATATGGGATTCATCTCCATATTTTGCTGTACTAATTGTTGGCTCTGCAGTACCGAGAGAGTTTACTCGCTTTTCTACAATAGACTTGAGCCCCTCTGTAACATCTCGCTCATTGTAGGCTTGGCCACGCTTTTGCAAATCGTCGAAATCGATTTTGTAATCCAGTTCCACTCCTCCGTGAAGATCCAAACCAAGCTTGTAAGCTCCAGTATCAATAGGGAGAGAGATGCCCATTTCTTTAAGGGGGAGTACAAAACCAAGAGAAAGGAGTGTGAGCACGACAATGGCGCTGAATTTGAGACCGATATATTTCATAAAATTCAAAAATAGAGAACTGAGCCCGAAGTATAGGAAAAAGGGGATAAAGGTCAAAAAATTGAAAGCCCCCCGCAATTGCGGGGGGGGGGGGGGGGGGGGGTGTTTAATTTTTGGAAGAGCCCATAAAAAGACAAGGAGGTTTTTCGGGGGTTGCCAAAGGGGGTAAACGGGTTTCCATGGGCCACAATAAAGGGGTAAAAGCC
>JAVKLK010000030.1:0-24337 GCA_031539165.1 Patescibacteria group bacterium
AAGAAGTGCTAGAAGCACATGGTCGAATGGATGATAGACTCACCGAAATGTGAGCCCGTCATCGAAAAGATTTAGTGGATGCTATCCAAGGAGGAAACCCAGAAAATCTTGTCTTCGCCGAGACGGACCAAACCGTTGTCTAATTCCGCACTCTGTGGGCAAGAAAAAACCTTCCATCTGGAAGGTTTTTTTGAATTACTTTGTCTCCTTAAGTTTGAAGATAACGTGCTTGCGAAGTTTTTTGTCGTACTTGCGAAGCTCGAGTTTCTCTCCTGGAGCAAAATTTTTCTTTTGCACATTCGTAATGTACCCCATGATCCCTGATTCAGTAGAGATGCATGACATGTATGTTCGTTTTCCCTTAGCCATAGTAAAATTTATTGACCCGCAGAGTCTATGCAAAAAGGGAACTTTGACAAATTGTTTTTGAACTTAGATTTGAGTTTTCCCGTATTTTCTATACCCTCTCGGGCATGTTCATAGATGAAGTTGTCGTCAAATTCAAGGCTGGTCGCGGTGGCGACGGAGCCGTTTCATGGAGGCGTGAGAAATGTATGCCCAACGGAGGTCCGTATGGATGAGACGGAGGGCGTGGAGGGAATCTCATTCTCCGAGCTACCACAAACCAAAATACCCTGATTGATTTCCGCCATAAAAAAGTGGTGAAAGCGGAGGATGGAGAGCGTGGTGCAACAAAAGAGATGACCGGAAGAGGAGGAGAAGACACCATCGTGCTTCTTCCCGTTGGAACACTGGTAACCGATGCAGAAACAGGCGAGCTCATTGTCGACCTCAGTCGAGATGGAGATGAATTCCTTTTGTGTGAAGGAGGAAAGGGTGGGTTCGGAAATGCTCACTTCACCTCCAGTACACGACAAGCGCCCAACTTTGCCGAACTGGGAGATGAAGGTGGGGAAATAGCCGTTCAACTCGAACTCAAGCTTGTAGCAGATGTCGGACTGATTGGAATGCCAAATGCCGGGAAATCCTCTCTCATTTCCAGTATTACCAATGTTCGTCCGAAAATCGCGAATTATCCTTTTACTACTCTTATACCAAATCTTGGAGTAATGGAGTACAAAGGGCGTGGACTGCTCATAGAAGATGTTCCAGGTCTGATAGAAGGTGCGAGTGAGGGGCGTGGACTCGGGATTCAATTCCTCAAACATATCGAACGTACTGCCCTACTTTGTCATTTGCTCGATCTCTCAAATCCAGATGAAGAACTCACTCATCATTATGAGACTATTCGCAAAGAACTTTCGCGACACTCCCAAAATCTCGCCGAGAAAACAGAGATTATTGTATTGAGCAAGCTTGACTTAGTTCCTCCAGAAGAACAGTCGAAGCGAATCGCCAAGCTAAAAAAATACTTCAAGGGGAAATCCGTATTCGCTCTCTCTTCTGGAACTCGACTCGGAGTCACGGAATTTCAGGATTTCCTTATAGAAGCAATTCCTGCTGGACAACGAGAACTCGCTCTTGCAGCTCAAGCGGAGGAAGAGCAAGATGAATCTTCTTCCGTTCGCGTCTATGACCTGAAGGCCTATCGAAATCCTCGGGCAATTCATATTAAACGAAGAGATCGGGATACATTTGATGTTTCAGGAGAGCGTATTGAGGAGCTTGCTCGTATGACAAACATGCAAAATCGGGAAGGAGTGGCTCGTATGTATGACATACTCGAACGAGAACGTGTCATCTCAAAAGTCCGATCTATGCTTCAGATAGATGCAGAGAAAGCGAAAGAGAGCTATTTTGAAGGGTCAGAAGATAGTGATCTCGACCCAAAAATTATCATAGCCGAGCGAGTGTTCCGACTCAAAGATGTTGAGTTCCTCTAGACCCTCGATTTAATACGTCTTCCCTGACTCAATGAGAGGGAGTTCTTTGCGAATTCCTACAACAAGACCCCCATCCTTTCCATCTCGGAAATAGAGCTCATCTACCAGATTCGTGATAAGCTGGAAGAGTCAGCGACCTCGTTTTCCAAAGTACGAATCAAATCCCTGTATCTCCTTGAGGCGCCAGATTTCTTGCATCTGCTCACTTGTTTTGGCATCTGCTCAGCGACCTGTATCACTCACTTCCATGAGTATCTTGAGCTTTCCTTTTTCTGTGGTAAATCGGATATAGATTCGGTTCTTATCAAAAGGAAGACTTCCATATTCTATGGAGTTGTTCACGAGTTCATCAGAAATAAGAGCAAATCTATTTTTCCAAGGACCATCGATATTGTTTTTTTCAAAAAGATACAAGACTCCATCACGAATCATCTTCGACTGAGCGTAATCAGCGAGAAATGTGATAGAAAGCTCAAAGTGGGAAAAATCTTGAATCGAGGTAGTAAAGAACGAAGTAAGATCGTCTCTTTCGAGAGTGGAAATATCGATAGAAATCACGCGGAGGGGATGAGGATGTGTGTATGGTATTCCACCTTTTCCTGTCTGTCAATGAAAGTTTCTGGAAGAACACTCCTTTCGAAAGCACAAAAAATCTCCCATATGGGAGATTTCTTTGTAAGAGAAGACTAACGAACTGCTTCCTTGAGAGTCTTACCAGCTCGGAAAACTGGAGATTTCATCGCAGGGATAGTAATCTTTGCGCGAGTTTTTGGGTTTACACCATTTCGCTTTGCTCGCTCAGAAACCTTGAAGGCTCCGAAACCAGTAATGTTTACTTCACCACCCTTCTTAAGCTGAGAAGTAATGATAGCAATCATAGAATTGAGTGCCTTAGTAGCGGCATCCTGACTGAGCTTTGCATTGTTAGCAATCTCTTTGATGAAGTCCTGCTTTTTCATAAAGGTTACAGTTAATTAGTAAATAACCGTGACGTATTATACGCTCTCTGAAGGGATTGCAAATGTTTTTTTACTGAAAAACAAGTCTGGGACTGGACTCGTGGGGGAAAAATCAAAAATACTGCCCGAGAAAGCAGTATTTCTTTGCTTGGTTTTCCGCTTCGTTATGCAGAAATTCTCATGTAGAGAGGCTCTCCTTTTTCTTTGACAAAAAATGAGGAAGTCCGCTCCAGGGCAGGAATCATTTCTCATTTCTGTATCAATTCACTCTCTTCATTTGCTCCAATTCTTGCAAGAAGTTCTTGCATTTTTTGGGGGAAAAACGGAGAGAGAAGAATGGCCATGAGACGAATCCCCTCCCCTACTTGAGCCAATACCGATTCAAGCTTCGGCAGATCGGCTGATTCTTTGAGCTCCCAAGGTTTTTGCTCGTCAATATACTTATTCAGTACATCCCCATAGGCAAATACCCCATCAAGTGCCGCGCGCAAATCACGAGCCTCCATAGAGCGCTGGTACACTCCCGCAATATCCATATCTCGAAACAATGCTGCCGGGCCTACAGATTCTTCTGCAGAACCGATTTTTCCATCCAATCGAAGACTCAGAACGATGAATCGATTGAGAAGATTCCCTATATTGTTGGCAAGTCGATTATTGAACATGAGGGTTGCTTCTTTGAGCGAGAAGTCTCCATCGTTCCCAATGGGAAAGGAGCCGAGAAGGTAATTCACGAGGAAGTCTCTTCCATACTGTTCTGTCACTTGCACTGGGTTCACAACATTTCCAATAGATTTACTCATCTTCTGACCGTCAACCGTGAAGAATCCTGTCGTGAGAATCGTATCCGGAAGCGGGAGATTTGCGCTCATAAGCATTGCTGGCCAGTAGATAGCATGGAAGCGAATAATGTCCTTCCCCACAACGTGGAGCTTGGTACTTGAGTCTGACCAGAACGCCGCATCTTCACCTTGGCAAGCGCTCACATAGTTATAGAGCGCGTCAAACCATACATAGGTCACCTGCCCTGGATCAAATGGAAGGGGAATTCCAAATGAATTACTCTCTCGTGAAATAGAGAAGTCTTCTAATCCTTCTGCAACAAATGCCTTCACTTCAGCAAAACGGTGGGCTGGGACTACAAAATTCGGGTGAGATTCATAGAGCTCCAAGAGTCGTGGAGCATATTTACTGAGTCGGAAAAACCAGTTCTTCTCTTTGAGATGTTCCACCTTGCCTTTTGGGTGAAGCGGGCACTCTCCATTGACCAAATCCGAAGGCTTCTTGAAGGCCTCACATCCAACACAGTACGCCCCCTCATATACTCCTTCATAGATATCTCCCGCATCGAACGATTTCTGAAGCACCTCTTGCACATACTGTACGTGATGAGGGGCGGTAGTGCGGACAAAGTCCGTATACTCCACAGCAAGCGTATCCCAAGTACGTTTATGATTGCCTGCCATCTCATCGAGAAATTCGTAGACATCTCTTCCAAGCTCCGCGGCTTTTTGGACAATTTTTTGGGAGTTTTCATCTACTCCTGTGGTAAACTTCACCGATTGGTGATTCATTCTGGCATGACGGGCAATCGTATCAGCGATAAAACTTGAGTACGCATGTCCGATATGAGGAATATCGTTGGGGTAATAAATCGGAGTAGAAATGAAAAGTTTCTGGGAAGCAGTCATACAAAGATAATTAGAGCGAGTGCTCGGCACGGACGACGGTGCGGAGCACGGGCGTGA
The DNA here is from genome assembly GCA_031539165.1 of Patescibacteria group bacterium. Classification (GTDB taxonomy): domain Bacteria; phylum Patescibacteriota; class Gracilibacteria; order BD1-5; family UBA2023; genus CAIVSN01. The sequence goes on from JAVKLK010000030.1 coordinate 4,552, forward strand.
TATGTGTCAGCACGAGCAAACAGCCTAGTATGAAGCGTCGTTTTGTCAACTGAAGCCGATGGTAAATTTTTTGCATAAATAATTTGACTCCGAGGCGGGATTTTATACTATACGCCCGCTCGATGCGGATATGGGTCGTGTTTCACTCCCTTCCCGCTCGTAACTCCATATTCCCCTGTAGCTCAGTGGTAGAGCAGTTGGCTGTTAACCAATTGGTCGTCGGTTCGAATCCGCCCGGGGGAGCCAATAAACATCTAAACGTAAAAAGAGACCTGAAAGGGTCTCTTTTTACTGACTGTTAAGAGGTTATAGAAGGGTTAATCTGAAGCTCAACCAGAATATTCTTGAGAATTTCTTCTATTTGCTTCTCAATCTCATTTATCTACCACTTGCTCTTTTACTATCTGAATGGCTGATAGGTTTCGAATTAGTGAAACGATTATTTTACTATATACTTATTGAGAAGTCCTTCTCTAGAAGGCTAATTATTAATTCTATTCAACATAAGTAATAATTTTAGATTTATGAGAAAAACATCCTACAAGAATAAGTGGCATTACCGTCTTATTAAAATAGTCATTTGACTTGGTTTTATTATTTCAGTTTTTTCCTTCATTTTCTGTTTAGTTACATACTGACTGGCTAATTCAACAGATGTATGGCCATCTCCTATAGTTCTTACTATTTCTGTATGATTAATTTATAGGGCTATAGTGTATATTTGTTATTGAGAATAAAAAAGATTTTCGATTTAACGAAGGTGTTATTAAAACACTTTAAAAGAAATACACGTTAAATTTTGCAAGCTTGCACAAGAAGATATACTTTCACTACTTATTCTCTTAATAGCGCCATTATGAAGAGATTACTTTTTATACTACTACTTGTAACATGTACAATGCTTCCTGTGGTAACAGTAAATACGCCTGTTACAGAAGCACGATCCTATAAGACTAGTTCGAGTGACATCTACGTGAAGGGATATTACCGGAAGAATGGAACGTATGTACAACCCTACTACCGAACTAGGGCAAATAATACCAAATTGGATAACTATGGGTGTATTGATTACGGGAGATGCAAATAAATATATGTCTGCTAAATGAAGTAATTGAGTCCGCGTTAAAAGAAAATAGGTTTTACCCTATTCCTGGAAGGATAACTCTAATTAAAGTGCACAGACAATATAAATCAAAAGATGACCACTCACTTGGGTCTGTATGAAAATGAGAAGAGGGGGCTCCTGATAGGAAAAAATTTATTACAATCCAGTACAAAAAATAGACTCCAAGTATGCAGATTGGGAAAGGGAAAATAACCCTGAATACTAGGGCGCTCAGAATAAAACCCTAAGCTATTTAGTGCTCAATTATTTCCTTCATTTTTGAATATCTTTCCACTTTATTTGACCAACTTCAAAGTATATATCATCTATATATTTTATGCTTCTTGATGGATTGGCTTTTTGAAGCAAGAAAATCTTTTGAATTAAAAGATCATAAAATAGGTGAATACTCTTGACCTGTCATTGTTTATCTAGATATTCTTCTCCTATAATATCCAATCCAAGCAATATATTCCGATCTATAATCGGAAACAGCTTCTGAAAATAAAGATGAAGTAAAGCTGACATATACGAGATTCATATTCAGGCTATTTTAAAACGACTCCCTGGAAGACAATCGAGAAGAATTGCATTGGATACTACCTTTAACCTTTGAATATCCCGCTCTGAGAGTTCATAGAGACTCTTTTCGCTAAAAGTCTCATAGACAGATTTGAACTTATCTGAAAAATACTTCAGTTTCTCTTTTAGAGTCAACGGAGATTCCTGTATAGTTCCACCTCATCATTTGAAATTTGATACATATAGCAAATCCTCAAGGGTGAGATTGAATTTATCCGCCTTTGAATTTATGTATTCAGTGCAATAACTATATGTTATATTTACCCTATCCTGCATAATGTAACGATTGACTCGATTTACGATAAAAAGAATTTATCGTAAATCAGTGTAAATAAGGTATAGAGACCACAAAGTGGGTATTCTCAAATATACAAATCCCCCTAAATCCTCTCAAGCATGCCAATATGGAGCATGCGGAGTCCGTTATTTATGACGAGGGAAGCGCAGTGGGCTATCACAATTCCCTGCTCGACACGATCTCCCTTGAGAATTGGAGTGGAATTGTAGTACGAATTAAAGAGTGTGGCAATACTGGTAATATGCTCAGCTATTTTCACCGGATCCTCCGTATTTGCGGCACGCTTCACTGCTTCTGGGAACGCAAGAATCTTCTTCAAGAGGTCCACCTCTATATCTTTGAGGTCTGATGCAAGAATGGATGTAATTTCTGGAAGTGGCTTCGCATATTTTCGGAGTATGCTTCGAGCACGGCAAGAGGTGTAGATAAGGTAGGCTCATCCTGATTCCTCAAACTGCTTCATCATGGTAGCGAAATCAGCACTCATGGACACGCTCGATTTCTTATCTTTTTTGATATCATTGAAGATAACAGAACCCACTCAGAGCGTTTTTGCAATATGGCGCTTCTCCACCTCCGTAAAGGCTTCACTGTCATCATACTTCGAATAAAAGTATTCCACCGTATCCTGCAGAAGCTTCATAATGTTTGAAGCTCAATCACGGCTTGAAAGCTTCTTCTTGGTAGCTTCATCCACATAAAATCCGTGATAAATATGGAGGAGCCCAACATCAGAATCAACCATGCCAAGTTGTCTTGCGGCACGAAATAGTTTATCAAAATGTTCTTGTTGCTCCTGTCCTACTTCGTAGACAAGTTTCTTTGGAGAAAATACGGAGATGCGATGTTCGAGTGCTGCAAGATCCCGAGTGGCATAAATAGTAGACCCATCTTTTTTGAGTACGACATACCGCTCATCGTTCCCAATGGGAACAACGTAGCACCCAATATCCGCCTCGATTTCCTGCTTCTTTCGTTCAAATACTTCAGAGGTGATAGTCTCTGCTTCCTGTTGTGCCTGGACAATTGCGAGTGCTTCTCTTGCATGCCGTTCATCGAAGAAAATCACTCCCCCCTTCTCTACTTGTCGCATCACGAAATCTTTTCCCGACTGAGCATACAACGATTCCCCTGTAAGATACTCCTGATGAATATCGAGCATCTGATAGAATCGTTCGAAATCCAGAAGGCTCCACTCGACTATCTTTCTCCATGTAAGAAATTCTCCATCGTCTCCTCCCTCAAGAGCAGCAAATCGAGCGTTTGCTCTCTCTAAGAAGGCAGTACACTTTTGCACAAAGTCAGCATATCCAGCAAACTCTCCCACAAGTCGAGAAAGTTCTTCTTTTTCTGATTCCAAGAGCTTTTCAAAAGCACCCTCATCTGCCGAGAGTTTCTGCGCCTTTCGGAAGGTGGAATATATCTCAAAGAGGAGATCGTTCTTATTTTCATACGAATCCTCATCATCTCGAAGAGAAAGTCCTTCTATAAGAACCCCCATTCCTCCCCAATCATTGAGGTAATTGATCCGATGGACCGTGTACCCGCATGCTTCATACATATTCCCCAGAACATGACCGATAATCGTAGAACGTATATGTCCAGCATGGAGATGTTTTGCAGCATTTGGACTCGAGTAGTCTATGGCAATATTCTGACTTCTCCCCTCATCACTCTTCCCAAAATGAGCATCCAAACGAACGACCTGCTCAAGCGCTTGGAAAAAGTGCGAATCGGGTAAGCGCGCATTCACGTAAATGCCCACAGAACGGACTTCGGCAAAAAACGGCACTCAATCAATCGTAAGTCCCTGAAGAATCTGAACGAGCTGAGGGCAGTATTCTTTGAAGTATTTTGCCTTATCCTCAGAAAGAAGCTTGGTACTCTTGAAGGCTATATCCGCTTGAAATGCAGAACGCTCTATAAATTCAAATTCGAAAGATTCGATGGGGGAATCATCGGAAAGACCGACAAAGAGAGACTGAAGCTGTTGTCTAAATCTTTGAGAAAAACTGAGTTCGGAGATGTATCCTTGAGCACTTCTTTCTTCTCGTACATGCTGGCAAGTATTTTTTACTGCTTGTATAAGGTCCGCTCTGTAGTTCTCAATATGACTCATTTTGCAGGGAATAATAGTAGAATGCTGAGCGGTGATGGTATGATTTTTGCTGGAAAAAGCAAGGGAAGGAGCCTCTTACTCCTCATTATAACGCTCGTTCTTCCATGGGTCGCCGTGATTGTGATACCCGCGAGTTTCCCAGAATCCCGGCTCATCAACTTCGACGAAGCGAATATCGGTAATGTATTTGGAACTTTTCCAATAGTACAAATGGGGGATTACCATGCGTATCGGTCATCCATAAGCAAGAGAAATAGGCTTTCCGTCAATCTTCGTAGCAAGAAAGGAGGTGTTTGAACGAAGCTCTTCCAGAACACAATTCGTTGAGTATCCGTCATTCTTGCTTTCAAAGATTACATACTTTGCCCGTTCAGTTGGAGCAACAAGTGCAAGAATTTTTGAGAAATCAACTCCTTCAAAAGATTGATCAAGTTTTGACCAAGTGGTGACACAGTGAATATCTTCAATGAATGTTTCAACTCCGAGAGTCTCCAAATCTAAAATATCAAGAGTTACCGGATGCTTCACTGCGCCACTAATGGTAAGCTTCCATTCAGAGAGAGAAGTTTCCTCAAGGTCGCGTACGATTGGAGCCATAGCAACCATGGCAGGGACTCTCCGCTGACCCTCAGGCACTCGACTATCCGATAGAGATGATTTAGGGAGCGCTTTCCGCTTTGCGACAGATTCTTTCGCTCGCAAGAGTGCTTCATTGTAGATTTTCGGACGAGTATCGTTCATAAAAATACGTATTACACAGGAGAAAATGCTGGCTCGCTCAATCGGTCTTGTATGGATTCGGCATTCATCATTCCTGCATCGAATCGATAGATATTCCACATTTTTGCAAAGTGTGTCACCGCCTTAATTTCTAAGAAGAATTCAACGTACGAAGCGAGATTTTTCTCCATATTTCGAAACATCGAGAATTCCATGAATTCATCGACATGAGAGAGTTTTAAATCGTACTTCACCCAGATACGATTCTTCTGAAAAAAGAAATGGTACACGGATCGTTTGGAGAGAGATTTCGCAAAATCAGAAATTCTCCAAGTGAAATCATTCGAAAGAATTCGCATTGCTGTAATAGGATTCTTCGCATAGATTCGGTACTGCCGAGCAAATTCTGGGTTATCATGCGTCACTTCATGGAACATAGAAGAGCCGATTCTACGCTTCTTTGTAAAATCATGGGAACGGTAGCCAAGTCCTACTCCAAACAGAATTACTCCTGGAACAAAGAACATCAAGCTCGCCATAATACCTGCAATGAGATTGCCGAGCGGGGTGGACTGAGTACTAGAGGAAGAAGATGTTCGACTTGTAGAGGAGGAAGAACTGGAAAACCCCCTACTACTGGACGATGAAGAGGATTTAGTAGAAACACCAGATGAGGAGGATTTCGATCCGCTTGAACGAGAACCTCCTGATGAAGATCGCCCTCCTTTTGCCAAAACTTCTTCCACCTGCCAGAAGCGAAATTCGAAAGAAGTCCGAGTAGGAGTTGGTTGCCGCATCTGGATACTTCGATACTCCCCTATCGATTCGTTTGCTATGAATAGACCAGCACTTGCAAAGAGAGTGCCAAAGAAGATTAGTGCCCAAGAGATTTGACGAACTCTTGACTCAACAAATATCCCTTCAGGACCAAAAGAAAATCTCGGATTGTTGAGAGTGATGCGAGTCAAAAAAGAATGATCGATTGAAGAGCGTTCTGAATTCTTGGAGAAAGTACTGATTTCCACACTTTCTAGAAGAATCCCCCCTTGCTTACCTCCTTCAATATCGGGGGTTTGTATGTACTGCTGAACAGAGTCTTCCGCGTACACACGACTATATTCAAGAGGAATGAGTAATGATTGGCTGGCGATATCATCAACTATCTTGGCAATGTTTCCTGGCACTTCCAGCGCATCGGGAGATTGGCCCTCCCGAAGAAGCAGTGTATCTGGGTCTACTTGTATGTCTGGAGCATTTCTCCGAAATTCTGAGAAACCAGCAGGACTGGAAGCGTATCGGAACTGACTTCCCAGACCACGCACAAATTGAGGAAGAAGGGTTTCTTTGAGAGATTCCTCTCCCAGTCCAATCCATGCGCCAAAAGGGGGAAATATTCTCGCAAGAGTAAGAGCTGATTTAAATAAAAAACACCCAATTCCCCAGAGTGCTATACTCCAGAAAAAACCAAGAAGCAGGAGGAATTTCCAATCTTCTTGTACATCTAATCCAAATGGCTGAAAGAAGGTAATCCACGCAAAATAGGCAATTCCTATTCAACAGAGACGAACGAAAAGAATAAGAAGCACGATAGCAGGGATGTACGGCTTTCTTCGAGACTCAAGTCGATTCAGGAGAGCAAGTACATCTCCTTGATTAAAAAAGCGTCCCAATCCTTGAACATCAGAATCATCGAGATATGGGTACTGTTTACGGTACTGAGAAAATTCCAACATGCTCGGAATAGCAAGAAAAATGTACTACTCTGCAGAGAACAACTGCTTTGCGGAAGGAGGAGTTCGAGCTTCTATGCTTGCTTCAAAAAGAGCAAATGTCTCGAGCTTCATACAAGCAGCAACCAGCAAGGCAGGGAAACTCTGTCGCAAATCCTCATAGTCTGTGACTGAAGCATTATAGGAACGACGGGACGCAGCTATTTCTTCTTCGATAGAAAACCAGCTATTTTGTAACTGTAAGAAGTTTTGATCCGCCTTGAGATCGGGGTAGGCCTCTGAAACAGCAAAAAGTGATTTAAGCGTGCCTGAAAGAGCATTTTCCTGAGTAAATCGTGTTTCGGAAGAAGCGTCTTGGTTTTGGAGAATTTTTGAACGAATTTCCGTTGCCCGAAGGATGACTTCTTGCTCATGTTTTACATACTGCTTCACGACTTCCACAAGATTTGGAATAATATCCAAACGATTTTGGAGAATCGTATCAATGGAAGAGAAAGAATTCTTCGCACCATTTCTGGAACGAATCAATGAGTTATATACATGAACGACGTACACGACAGTCAAAATCGCGAGTCCTCCTGCTCCGAATATAAATAAAGCAGAATCTCCAAAGGCTCAGAACATAGCTAATAGGTAAAAGGATAACGTGCACTAGTGTTCCATACTATTTGATTTTGTTTTCTGAGTCAATATTCAGCGCCTTGTTATGGCTGGTAACTTCAGTATACTGAAATTCTCATTTATCCACTTGGTCATGACATCCAGTCCAGTACTTCTGCGTGCAAAATCACTCCAAAAAACCTTTTTCTTTCCAAAACCACAAAACACTTGGATTAAAAACCTTTTTTCTCAGGAAAAAGATGCATTTCATGCAGTACAAGGAATAGACTTAGAGATACGAAAGGGAGAGAAAGTAGCATTTCTCGGTCCGAATGGCGCAGGAAAATCTACTGCTATTAAAATGTTTTGTGGAATTCTTGCCCCAACAGGAGGAAGTCTAGAAGTTTGCTGATACTGTCCTATTGAAGAGCGCAATACTCTTGCTTATAAAATAGGGGCAGTTTTTGGCCAAACTTCCAAGTTATTTTATCATCTGAGTCCAATTGACACCTATAATCTGCTCTGACAAATCTACCAAATAGAATCAGAAACACTCAGAAAAAGAATTACTTTCCTTGTAGAAGCATTTAATTTAGGAGAAATTCTCAATCGTCCTGTTCGAAAACTTTCACTCGGACAACGCATGAAAGCAGAACTCGTAGCAAGTCTCATCCATAAACCAGAACTTCTATTTCTTGACGAGCCAACTATAGGATTGGATATGATGGCAAAGGCAAATCTCCGTGACGTTATCAACACCATGAATCAAGATGAAGAAACATCTATTCTTCTTACATCTCACGATATTGGTGACGTAGAGGAAATTTGCGATCGGATTATCATCATTAATCATGGAACTATTGTTTTTGACGATAGTTTAAAAAATCTGCGCACAAATTATCTCAAGCACAAAACTATTCACATTCACGCACTGAATAGAAAACAGGAGTCCCTCATTCTTCCAAGCTGCCTTGAACTCTTGCGTGAAGAAGGATGAGAAAAATGGTTTCAAGTTCAGAACTCACCAGAAGCTCTCAAAAAATCAATCACATATATCATGGAAACATACACGATTGCAGATATGGAGATTGTAAATCCTGATACAGAAAGCCTCATCAAAGAACTCTACCAGACATGAAAAAATACGTAAAAATATTCTGAATCTCGCATAAAAATGCTCATGTGTATATTTGGGATGTTATTGGTATGAACAGTATTTATGCCCTGCGAATATCATTCCTTTTGTCATTTTTCGCGCTCATTTACCATAGCCCCCATACGAGTTCAAACATACTCGTTCAGAGTATTCCGTATGATTCGGTTGTGTGGGCATTAGTGTTTACTCAAGCAGTTGCAGTAGCACGACCAAGAAATTTGGTACGAGAACTTCAGGAAGATCTTTCTTCTGGGAAAATTGCTGCACTTTTGCTCTTTCCTATCTCGTATACTTCACTTAAAATCACAGAACACTATTCAAAACTTCTCATACATCTCTCTTACTTTATAGTCGTTGGACTTATTATTGGAAGTATCTTTACTGGACACTTACCACCATTGGATAGTAAGCTCCTCGGGGGACTATTCTTGTTAACAGTCTGAGCATTTGTTGCTCTTTTATGATATATCCTTATGGCAAGCTTAGGGTTTTTTATGGAGGATGCTCGAGCGTTTATGTTTATATATGGAAAACTTAATATGATATTCGGAGGAAATATTCTCCCTATAGCATTTATGCCACTGTGGCTCAGCACCATAGCGTGGATGACTCCTTGGATGCATGAGGGATATAGTGCAGGACTATTTTTACAATCATGAAACGGAATGCTGTTTATTAAGATTCTCTGATTCCAGGTATTCTGGATTACTCTACTCTTACTCCTTATACGACTTGTAGAAAAAAAACTGAGAACACGTTTAGAAATTAACGGTGGATAATATGCGACTCTTCTTCTCATTCTGGAAATATGCATTCAAAGGCATTCTATCCTATCGATTCAGCTTCTTCATGCAGTCTTTTTGGATGATGGCAAACAATGCGCTTATTCTTTTCATATTTGTACTCTGGTTCACTGTTTTTCCCAAGATAGGGAACATGAATGGAATAGAGGCCTATGTTCCCCTCTATGTTATACATCTCATTATCTTCGGAATAGCTCATATATTCTTCTGATGATACTCAGAAATTGCCTCCATGATTAAAGAGGGAAAACTGGATGCCTCCCTTCTTACCCCCTGACATCTATTACTCAAGATTCTTCCGAGTAAAATGGAGTACTCTGCTTTTGGAGATTTTTTCTCTGGATTTATTTTCTTGGCATATTTTACGCCACATCTATTTTTCGATGCATGATTCATGGGGAGACTCCTTCTTGTTTCTCTCATAGGTACCGCTTCCTGGCTTGGAATTATGATCTTCTACCACTCTTTGGGATTTTTTATCAGTTCAGCAGAACAAATCGCGGAGGGTGCATTCCATGGTATACTCTGATGAGGACTATACCCTCCGGAAAGTTACGGCACATCCCCTCTTCGTTTTGCATTGCTTACCCTATTTCCGGTATTCTGGATTGTATTTTATCCATACGAATTTACCCTGCATCCAAATCTAGGGCTCCTTCTCCAAATAGGTGCGGCTTCTCTTATCTTTCTGAGTCTTGCAGTATATACATTCAATCGATGACTTCGGAAGTACGAAAGCGGAAATAGAATTCAGAATAATACATAAGTCCCCCTAGACGAAAACATGTGCGTTTGCAAAACCGAGGGATTCACTACAATCGTGGTCCATACATTTCTTCACTTCTATCACTCATGAATACTATCGATCAAACCGCCCCAATTATTCGATTGGAAACCTCTCTGGGAACCATTGACTTAGAATTATCCCCCCTCACCCCGCTCGCAACAGAAAACTTCGTGAAACTCGCAGAGTCCGGATATTACGATGGGGTTATTTTTCATCGAGTTATTGAGGGATTCATGATTCAAGGAGGAGATCCAACTGGTACAGGAATGGGAGGGAAGAGTATATGGAAATCTTCGTTTGCTGACGAATTCCATCCATCTCTTAGTCATGTGAGAGGAGTGATTTCCATGGCGAATGCTGGACGAAATACGAACGGAAGCCAGTTCTTTATCGTCACTGCACCTGAAACAAAATATTTGGATGGAAAGCACTCTGTTTTTGGGAAAGTCATCTCTGGGATGGAGGTGGTAGAGGCTATAGAACAAGTTGCCACCGATCGCAACGATCGTCCAAAAGAAGATGTAATTATTCTCTCGGCGAAGAGAATTTCTGAATAGTATTGACAAGAGCTATTTAATTCGTATTAAAGAGGAAACGCTTCCTCTTTTTTTGTTCCTTATGAACTACGTTTGAACCCTCGCTCTTTTGGGAGCTCTCAGTATAAGTAGTGCCTCCCCTGCAGGTCAATCCGAAGAGCCAGAAGTACCAAGAGAAGCTCTTGCATGCGCCAACGTAGACCGCAAACAAATCCTCCCAATTCAGCAAGCACAACTCACTGCTATCCAAGAAATTGGAGACAAGGTGGGGGAAATCATTTCAAAAGGAGGCTCTGGATTTCTTTGCCGAACTTTCATCCAACACTCCAAAGGAATGTGGCATGCGCAGTGCGTCGCAGACGCCACACTTGATATTCTTGCGCTTTCTGGAGATATCCCAAGAACGAAAGCAAATGTACAAACCTACGGAGAAAGTGTTATTGTTTTTCAGGCAGAAAATAATCAACTGCGCATGATATCGGTTCCCCAGAGTAGAACGGTGGCTTGTCCTGGAAAGAAGGATGGGAAAATAGGAAATCACGTAATTTCCACAAATCGACTCGGGACACTCACTCCTTCCGTATCCTACAATTTTCTTGAAACAACCCCCTCACACGAGCCATCCGAAAGAAAGCCCAAAAAAGAACTTGTGACTCTATAATTTCCCAGCCATGGAACACACATATCTGCTTTGATCGAATGCAGCGAGTCGATTAGATACAGGATTTTCTCGGAAAAAAGCTGCTCTTGAGTACATACCGTATCAATACGGACATACGTTTGCGGATGATGTGCGCGCAGCGGTATGAGAAATGAAAGAGGCTGGATATTTCACGTCGCTCGCTGCGGGATATCCAGAAATTATGGAGCAATTCAAGCAGTGAGTACAGGCAGTTTTTCTTGGTCAAGATACCGCGAAGTGGTCTATTCATACCCAACCAAATCCCACTATTATTCCCGCTTCAGTCGAAGAAGTACTGCTCTACACAGGAGCGATTTCAGCATCAGTTCTTGAGAATCCAGAGACTGCATGGAATGCTGCAAAAGCTCATGGATTTGATAATCCAATCGACTTCGTGAGCAGTCTCGGAGTGTATCTTCTCGATAATGAAAAACGCCTCGGGCGAAGCTCCGAGGCGCAGACATATGTCTGCGAACATCCTGATGGAAAAAAGGTTGAAACAGAACTCACAGGTGATATGCATGGTGATCTCCGAATTAGACAAACTGATATTACGGAGTATGCCACCGTATCACCCCTGGGCTTCTCGTCATCGTTTCGTCCACTAGACAAAGATACAGTAGCCTACCTCTCCCCTTACCACTCCACGGAGCCCGCATTGTTCTCCATTCTTCTCAAGTACGCTGAGCAGATATGACGCAAAGAAGAATGTGGACAAATCATGGCATCCATCCTCGCTGAGAATGCAGGAAAGCCGCAAACTTGCGGTCCGTTCTGAGACTTTTGAATACAAGATTCCTTCACTACTTCTTTGGTTTTACTCGATCATCGTGATGTTATGCCTCTTGCATGAAACATACGAAGAGCATCAGGAAGTTTTTGTCTCTATAGCAACGCAGGAGGCGGGTATCAAGCATACATTGGGGATGCTGGAGAGCTTTCATTTGTTCGACATTCACAAACAGGAGAGATAACCGGAGAGACAGGAGTCCGATTCTTTCCTGGAGACCTAGAACTCACTCTCAAAGCCCTATTCGCCCATGCGAAAAATGGAACTGGAAGAACCTCTTTTGGTAATCTTGCACAGATGTACGAGTCCTATCTATCTGAATCTTGGAAGCACTAGCCCTGCCACCAACCGATTTGATCCAGAAATTCAGTAAGCCCCTCTTGAAATAACTCACGTTCCCGCTCGCTTATAGAAGCAAGTCGGGTCCTGAGGGGAGAGAGCACGACAAATCTCTTCCGCTGAAAATCGAGCTCATACTCCCCTGTCTTGAGCTCGATACTTCATCCAGACTCAGAATGATATCGCTCGTACTCTCGCAGGAAATCTTCTTGATTCTGAAGAGCAAGTCGAGTCTGGGTAGATTGACGAATCGTTTCAAGGAGCTTGAGTGTTTCGGCAGAAGGTTGTGGAGGTGTTTTTGTTTTGGGAACTGATACCGTTACTGACGGAGGCACGGGAACGGTGGGAATTTCTTCTGCTTGAAATGAGCCCCCTCAAAAAATCGTCTGCCGAGCCATATCCTCTGTAAAGTATCCCTGGTATCAAAAAAGAGGGGCTATTTCACGCCTCGAGGCATAAAGACTGTCATGCATACTTCCATACATTGAGGCATTCTCAGATACATTCCAGAGAGAGGCAAATTGAGCCCACCGACTATTCCATCGCTTATTCGGATCATGAGGTATTGCATCATATATCTCCCGAGCCGCCGAAACAATCGCCTCTTGATTCTCCAAAAAGACTTCCCGATACATGTATTTTCTCACAACACTTTGACGCTCTGGAGAAGAAGTGCCTGGAACAGCTATTCGGAAATCAACACCAAAAAGTTGCTCCAGAGCCTCCTTGGATCGTTCGATTTTGTACACCGTAAAAATAGATAACCGTCCTCGGATACTTGCATCCATATGAGGAAGATACCCATGATGTCGAGCGTAGTTTCGATTCCACCGGGAACAAAGAAACAAATATTTCTGTCGCCACGTCGGACTAGAACCAAGATATTGATCAAGAATCTCCTGGAAAGTATCTGAATAATCTCGAAGACTTGCCTTCGGAATAAAATCAGATTTGGAGCGAATGATTTCTTCCCTTTTTTCAAAAGGCTTCCGAGCACCGAGAATCGATTCACCAAAAATCGCCTCAAGATCTGCTCTTCTCGGAACCTCAGAGAAACAAAATACCTCTCGAAGCACTCGATTATGATCGTTAATTCGGGAAGGCATATCTCCGTATTTGAGAGCATGTTCGGAATTATTCCAAGCATTCGCCAAAAGCGACCATCTTGACCGCCAATGGATTCCAGGAGCTCGTTCGACTTGCTCAAATACCTCCTTCGCCAAATGTACAATTTCTTCTCGATGTTCCATAAATGTCTGCGGGAGCATGTAGTTACTTTGTCGCCTCTGCATCACCACATACCCACCAAGTTCTGGAAGTGGTTTGGACAAAGAAGTTGGATCAACGGGCTGAACTAATGCGCATACCTGATCCTTAAACCTATCAGAAAGTTTCTCTAATTGCTCTCGGAGTTGAGGATTATACATCACCGCTGTCGCAATTTCTGGAGGAATACCAAGCCCCTGAAGCGTAACAAGATTGATTCCTTCTGTCCCCTGTTCTTCTGTCATGAGAATGAAAAGTTATTTATTATATGTAAAAGGAAATCAAATAAAGTCAACTCTAAGCGTATCTTTCTTGCTTTACCACAAAGATGGGTATTCTACAGAATGAATCTTCCTCTATACCGCAATGCTCTCTCCCAAAACAAAACTCTTCCTCGCTCCTTATCTGCAGGCAAAATGGCACGTGTTCTTGTACATCTTCAGAATAGCACTCTTTACGAGCTTTTGATGAGTGCTTCTCTCTTTTCTGCTTTCCCATATTTCCGAGCTCCTTATCGCAAAGCATCAAGAAAAATTTGAACTGCTCCTTTGGGGATTTTGAGTGAGCATCTGCTGTTACTACTTCATTGCTTGGTGCATAAGGAAAACGGGTTCCCCAGTACTCCATTCAGTTGTATGGAAATACCTTCACAGAAGGTACATGCCTATCATACTTACCCTCGAGAATAACTACGCAGAAACACTGGGGTCCTCCCGAATCTTCTCCATTTTTGATAGAGGGGGGCGCGCCTAGAAAGATGTCCTGAGTAGTGTAGCTGAGCAAATTACAAGAATCTGTATTATCCTTATTCCAACGGGATATATTCTTTTTCAGTATTCCCCTTTTGTGGCGCTGGGAACAATCTTCTTGCTGTGCTGTATTGCCTTCTTTGTCTATCTGATGCAAAAAGAAATAGAGAAATCAAAGCGAGCAAAGATGGAAGCGGTAACGGAATATGATCATGCTCTGATAAAGACGGTGCAATCTCGCTTTGAAATCCTTCAAAGTCGAGCGCTCACACAGGAGCTTGCATCACTCGATAGAAAGAATGATTCCTATATGACACTGCTCCGAGCACAAATTAGTCGACAGCTTATGATGTACCAGGGAGTACGAGTACTGTCCTACATAATTCTTGCTGGAGCATACTGGTTCTTTGGTCATGCATATCTTTCAGGTTCAATACCACTTCAGTCAGTGATTTTGATTGCAAGTCTCATAGGGGCAGTGAGTGGAATATTGTTTGATGTCACAAATACCTATCTTGGACTCTCCGATCAAATTCACTCCATAGAACATCTTTGGGAGAAAATTGAAGATGCTCCAAAAACACCAAATATCTTCTCCGGACCATCCTATATCTACAAAGGAGGCACCATACAATTTGATTGAGTGGATTTTTCCTATGTCTCGTCAAATCCTATCTTGCAATCATTTCACTACACTTTTGAATCAGGGAAAAAGTATGCCCTCATCGGGAAGTCAGGAGGAGGAAAGACTACGATTATGAAACTTGCGTGCGGTTTCCTCAAGCCAACTAAATGATCTATACAGGTGGATGGGCAGGATTTAACTATTATTCAGCTATCGGATTTCTATAATCATATCGGATACCTTACTCAAGATCCTCAAGTATTTGATGGAACAATACGTGAGAATCTTGTTCTTGGAAGTCAAGAATCTATTCAAGAATCTGATATTCATTGTGCTCTAGAAAAAGCTGAGGCAGAATTTGTCTACACTCTTCCAAATGGTCTCGATACAGAAATATGAGAACGTTGAGTCAGACTTTCTGGTGGACAACGACAACGACTCGCTATCGCAAAAATCTTTCTGAAGAATCCAGAAATTATTCTGCTCGATGAGCCAACAAGTGCACTTGATAGCACTTCCGAAGAGGCAATTTCTCGTGCTTTTGAGCGACTATTTGAATGAAAAACAGTTCTCATAATAGCACATCGCTTGAAAACAGTACAACAAGTAGATACAATCCTCGTTATTGAAGAAGGCTGAATTGCAGAAGAAGGAACGCATGAGAACCTTTCTCAAGCGGGCGGGATTTATGCACGAATGCTCGCAGCTCAAATACATTTTTAATTTTTCTCTATGAAACCACCTGCCTTCGAGAAACAACATATCGCTTCTCTTCTTCGATATATCGGAATCAGTTTTATTACTGGAGCGATCGCTCATGGATTTTTCTCACACGAACGGTCTCTCCTTACTTTTTGAATAGGAGTTGTCTGTTTTGTTGTAGGTCAATGAATTGAAATCGGATGGGCCAAGAATTCCTGGAAAACCGTAGTACAGGGGACATTCTTAGCTCTCGGATTTGGTGCGGTCACTGGAGGGCTCCAACATTTTCCTGACTCTCCTGAACGAAGCGTATGGCTTGTTCCTACGGGGATACTCATTACTCTTATAGCTTTTCAAGGCACAAAAATGCTGTTTGGATCAAAACACACACTTCGGTATGGTCTCATACTTCTCAGTATAAGCATCCTCGCCTCCTGACTAGCGTACAGACTTTTTCCTCAGGGAGGACAGTCGGGACATGATCATGAAATGTCAGAAGAAATGCAAACAACAGAATCTCACTCTCACTCTGTTACTTCAGAAAAGGAGTTTATCCGAGAAATGATTCCCCACCATGAAGAGGCAGTCCAAACTTCTAAGATTATTTTAAATCGTTCACAGAACGAATCCTTGAAAAAAATTGCTCAATCCATCGTATCGGCTCAAGAACAAGAAATTCTCCAGCTTAAAGACTGGCTCAATCTCTGGTATCCAGGGACAGTAGGCGTAGCTTTGTACAAACCAATGATGCGAGATCTCTCCTATCTACAGGGAGAAGAGCTCGATACCACATACATGACGGATATGATTCTTCATCACGAAGGTGCAATTACTATGGCAAAGAGTGTGCTTACACTTTCCCCAAGAGCAGAGGTTGCAAACCTAGCGAATGGAATTGTACGATCTCAATCGGAAGAAATTAAGACATTTGAGACTCTACTGGCAAATACTCCTACCAAAAACAAGGCAGACTCCGCTATAGAGGAGCATTCTCATTCTCACTAAACCTATGTATTCTCTCCAAGTCCTCAGAACCTGCCTCTTACTTTGGCTAGACAATCCCTCTATTACACTGGGGGAATGAGAAGAAATTCCCGGAGGATATCTCTCTCGGGCATTTAAAATTCCCTATAAATCCCCCGAGAAG
This sequence comes from Patescibacteria group bacterium, assembly GCA_031539165.1. Lineage (GTDB taxonomy): Bacteria > Patescibacteriota > Gracilibacteria > BD1-5 > UBA2023 > CAIVSN01. The sequence continues at coordinate 21,288 of JAVKLK010000030.1, forward strand.
GAAGGAGAGCTCTTTCTGAGGACATGTAAAACAAACAGCTCCCCCTATAACTATGCTTTTGATCGACTCGGAAGTTTCATGATAAGCCATGAGATGTACCGTCGCTGAAAAAGTCCCGTTCAGTCATATGGAGTATTCGGAATCAGAAAAGACTGAACTCTCGCACAAGATCTTCTTGAAAATGACCTCGAATACTTCCATGTTCAGGACTTTCGAGCAGGAAAATCAATCGATAAAAAGCTTGCCGAGATAGGAGCAACTGGTGTGCTTACGGATGATTCCAAAGACCTTCTTCGTACTATTGCAAATACTCTCGCAGAGGTCCACAACCAACCAGTAGAAAGTGGCATATCAACCGCAAATGCCGTTAAGCGTTCACAGAGAGAAATTTTTATAAATCCGCAAACAACTATTGATACGCTTGCAAACTTTCCAAAAGATCACCCTCTATTTGGAGCATTAACTGGAAAATATGCTTATCTAGAAAAGATGCTTCGTACAATAGACTACTGGGCAGATTTTGCTGACTCTATCCCCTGTGTTCCACTTCATGGTGATTTCTGGTCAGCCAATATTCTGGAAGAGAGTAATGGCGCTATTTTTCTCATAGACTATAGTCGTATCCCTTTCGGAGATCCATCAATTGATGTGGGAACATTTCTCGGAGCTCATCTTATATTTGATGGAATTATCAAGAAATCTCGCGTACACTTTGAGGCAGCAAGGTATTTTGTAGAGCAGTATCTTCTCAAGAGAAATACTCCAGACGCTACTCTGATCCAAAGAATCCCGATGGTTCTCTTTTGGATAGCTATTATTCGCATCTACCCTCCTGTGTACGGGAATCTTCCAGAAAAACATATGCACGAATTTGCTGCCTATATCGACATGTGTTATCGTAATCGAGACGATATTCTTAATTACGATTTATGCGCATCAGCACTATTCGACATGGAAAAGCCTCGTATGCAAATGTAGCTCCTACCCAAGACTGGAATTCAGTAGACCTTGTTCCTGAAAGTATTCCTGATCTCCAAAGACAAGCGGAGTTATTTGTTCAATCTATCTGAGATGAGAGTGTAACAATCTGGAGCTCTCCTATTCCTCGGGCTATTCAAACGGCTCAAATATTTGAGACCGAGTTACTTGCTCAAGGAAAGAGCATTCGAAAAAAAAATATCTTTCATTCCCTCGAAGAAGTTCGAGGATTTAAATGGATCTATCTCTCAAGTCTAGCAAATTGAGGAACCGTTGAGGTAGACGGAGTATCAATACAAGTGAATCCAGCTTTCACTAATCCCAAACAACTGAGTGTTTCAGAGTATTTCCGAAACTCCGAATGGAAAAATCTATCCCAAGAAGCAAACGTCTCTCTTGGTGTATTTGCTCCAATAGCGGAAAATATGGAAGCATACGACTCGATAGTGAGCCGTATGCTTCGAATTCTTGAGCGCTTAAAAGGTATACAGGAGAAACCTCATCATCTTCTCATGTTCACTCACCAATGCTGTACCGATTTCCTCATCGAAGCAGTAAACGATTATAGTCAGTGATGAATTGATCCTGGCGCATCAGTGACTCTTGAAGTTCGAGATACGGGAATTCATATCCAAGATAGTCCTTTTGGAGTTGGTCAAGCAACGCAAGATATTATCGAAACAACAAAACAGCGGATGCAATCCGCATCCGCTGTTTAACAAGGGTTGAAAATTATTTTGTTGGAAGAGTTTTTACCACCTCAAGGATACGGGCAGCATGTCCAATTGCTTGTACATCGCGGTATGCATGATAGGCCTTCCCAGTTGAATCAATGATAAATGTAGATCGAATAATTGAAGACGTATCGGATCCATTACCATACTCTTTGAGTTCACCCATAGCCCCAAACTCTTTCAGTAAATCTCCCTTTGCATCCTGAAGCAACTTGATAGTAAGCTCATTTCTATCAGCAAATGCTTTGTGAGAAGCAAGATCATCTTGAGAAACCCCAATAACTTGTGTGTTATATTGAGCGAATTCAGCCTTTAGGGCAGAAAAATCGAGAGCCTGAATCGTGCAGTTTGGCGTTCCATCCTTTGGATAGAAATATACAACCGTGTACTTCGCCCCTCCAAGAATCTCAGCAAGTGAACCAGAGGCATATGTTTTAGCAGCACTATCAAGATAGTGGTACTGTTTTTGTAAATCAGGCGATACGTTGGTGATAGAAGATTCTGTGAGAGTAGATCCCGTTTGTGTAGTACCAGACGCGGTCTGTTTTTCAGAGACAGAAGCTGGAGCTACAGGAGCTGATGGGGAAGGTTTCTCGACAGGAGAGAATGTGCAAGAAGCAAGAAATGATGCTGCAAGCACAGACAAGAAAACAAGAGATGATTTCATACAAGAAAAAGTTACAGAAAATAGAAAAAGTATCCAACTATTCTATACCTGTATTTTTACTACTCCAATGTATCGAGCAGGAAATCCGTCTGATGTAACTCAAGAGGAATGGGAAGAGCTCCCCGCTCCAGTTGTCTGTGCGGAGAATATTTTCCCCTGACATTCAATCGCGTCGTGTCCAAAACTCGCAAAAGTATTAGGAAGTCTTGATGCAGCGGCAACCTGCATATCGGTATCAACTACCCGACAACTCCAAAGATTCTCTGGAAGTTTTTCACAAAGTATATGAGCACAAGATTCTCTTTCTCTGGAAATTGAATGAGTCTGTGCTTGAAAAGAAAAAACAGGAAGCGCATGAGTCCCCAAGAAGAGGAAAGCAAGGAGCGCTATCATGAGCCGTTTCATAGTGTTATGCTATACTTCCTATCGATTTGGTCAAGACAGAGTAGAGAAAAGAGCGCAAAATACTTTACATAACAATATTTAAAAATATAGTCAATAGAAGTTCCTTCTCTTTAACCCGAGAAATCTATGTATTCTACCCCCGGAATTAGTCCCGCTTCAAGTCGCTTTAGCGGACGAATTGTTCTCAAACATGGAGAAGCGGCAGTAAGCCTTGTTCACGCAAGCATTCATGCTTCAATACATAATTTCTGAGCGGAAGCACATCC
>JAVKLK010000031.1:0-59570 GCA_031539165.1 Patescibacteria group bacterium
AAAGAAGTGACCCGATTGCTCGCCGAGTGAGTCAAAGAATTTCGGGCAAATAAGGGGTCGGTTGTTATTCTTGATCCAAAAACGGGAGCGGTAATTGCCATGGCGAATTATCCGGATTATGATCCAAATGACTTTGGGTCTGTTTATGAGATTGAGAAGGTAAGTTATGCAAAATATCCAAATCCTCTTTTTGACCTTCTGGGAATGCCAGTATTTGTCGAAGATAGCGAAACGGGAACAGAGTACCTCTACTTGGGGAAGAAAATAAAGCTCCGTCCTGCAACCGACCAAGAGGTTGGTAATGTTGCACGAGTGAAATATAAATTCAAGAATAATTTCTGACCCGGAGTCTACCAAAACGATGCAATCAGTGGATTATACGAGCCCGGTTCTGTATTTAAAGCAATTACCACATCAGTTGGTATAGATACGGGAGATATTCGGCCTACCGATACATATTTGGATAAAGGATTTGTCGAGATTGATAAATATACCATCAAGAACGTCTCAAAAGAATGTCTTGGTCGAAATACCTATGCTCATGCGCTGGACTGGTCGTGCAATGTCGGAATGATTGATATTGCCCAAAAAATAGGGAAATCCCTCTTTTATAAGTATATCGTAGATTTTTGATTTGGAGCAAAGACGAATATTACTCTTGAGGGTGAGGTTTATGGAAGAATTCCAAGTTACGAGAAGTGGTCTCGAACAGACTTGTTTACCGCTTCTTTCTGACAGGGGCTTATAGTGGCGACTCCACTTCAGATGGCGGCAGCCTATGTGGCACTCGCAAACGGGGGAATTTACTATGAGCCATATATTGTGGACTCCATTACGTTCGGGGATGGTCATGTGGCCCAAAATGCACCCAAACCACTCCGTCGTGTTATCAAGGAGGAAACCTCCAAGAAAATTATTGCTATGTTGACAGAGGGTGCAACGATAGGTTTTGCCCGAAAGGGATGAGTTGAGGGCTATGATGTTGCAGGAAAAACTGGTACTTCCCAGATTGCTACGCGAGGAAAGTATGAGCAAGGAGAGGCAGGGCATACGATTACTTCTTATGGATGATTTGCTCCTGCAAGTAATCCTCGATTTGTGATGATAGTAAAAATAGATCGTCCTCGTTCGGCAGTATACTCTGAGACAACCTCTTCGGCTTTGTTTTCTCGTATTGCGAAGTACCTTCTCAACTATTACGCAATACCAAAGACTCGGTAATTTCAGTTTTTAGAGTGTTTTGGTTGCTTGCAGTCTTCTTACTGTAGCATAAAGTAATCGTTTTCTGGCATCTGAAAATGAGAGAGAGGTACGAATAATATCCACTATTTCTTGATCGGTAAGGTGGCCAAACTTCGTTACTCCATTTTTTCTGACATTCTCTACATTCCTAATGAAACTTTCTAGCTCCTTGAAATCTTCCCCATACAAAGGGGCTATTTTTCAGTCTGCTGTTACAGATAAGTATGGCCTTACATCGTATAGTGGTAGTACTCAATTTCTTTCAAGATAGGAGGCAATTTCATCTTTGGCTGACATCCACTGCATTCTAAGTTCTATTGAGTCTTTCGTCCTTCGAACGAGCATTTTCTCTGTATGTCAGAGGTCTCAGTTAAACAAAGGGGGCATGTTGACTTCATGCACTACTGAGTCGACAAAGTGTAAGTTCAAGAAGTGTTGGTACTCATGCTCAATAGTTTGTTCAATAGATGAAGCGCTTCTATGTCAGTTGACATATATTTTCCCAGTATTCAATCGCATATGTCAAAGGCTGTGGTTACTTGCGTAAGAGTTGCTTGTTTTCATGATATGAATGATGCAAGTCGGGTGAGAGAGGATATCGAACTGAATCGCCTTCGTTCATCACTCCATATACCATACAAGTTTCTCGATCTCTGATTTTGATGATGATTGTCATAGGGGGGGGAGTGCATACTTTTTCGCCACAGCTTGCTTTGCTGACTCTGGGTAGGATTTAAACAGTTTCATAATGTGCTCCCATCATCATTTTTCGTAGACATATCACTTCCATTCAGAAAACTGAATATCCGGACTCGTATTCATGAGTTTCTGGATTTCTTGAATATCTTTTGGCATTGCTACTTTTCATCTCGAAAAAATTTCAGCTAACTGCTCCTGTCGCTTGCCTCTTACGACCTCAAGATTACGGACTCCCATTTCCAGTATAGCTTGGTGTTTACTACTAAACTCGACTCATTCTTGTTTGAATACGGTAATCATCTGATTTTTCATCTCCTGACTAGAAATATCTGGATTCTTTTTGAGAATGTTCTCGCCTACATGAAACATTCGTGCCGATATAGCACGGGAGGTCTCAACTACAGTATCGTATCTCCACTCTTTCCTTACAAGAACACGAACCCTCTCATCCGCATATATAGTACTTTGTAGTTTTTCGAGGGCTGATTTTCTCTCGGGATTTGTTTCAGTATTGAGAGTATACTCTATTTCTTTCATAAGATACTCTCGCTCTGCAACTTTATCGGCAAGCTTCACTCATCTCGTCTCAAGCATCAGAAAAAATGTGTTTACGCTCTTCATAAGTCCGTATCCAATAAGAGATTCCGCAACTCCATTCAGGGCAATATTAGCACCTTGTAGTCCGACTGCTTTTCTCTTTGAGGCATGCAATAGTTTATCAAGTCGAGCAAGCCTCTCCATTCTTTCTATTCCTCCCGCCACTCCTTCTGCTCATTTGTGGAGCAGTTCTTGTCATCGAGTTGTTTGACGAGATATTTTTGATATCTTCGTATCAATCATCATCCCAGCTTTTACTGGAATAAGGAGAGAAATAACTCGCCCTGCTATATTCCCAATAGCTTCAGCCTGTTTTTCCTGAGGAAGTTTTGAGATTCTTTGCATTTCATCATCTAGGACCTTCCCTACCTGTGACCCTATTCAAGTGACTCCCTCTTTTTTGACCCAATTAAATAGGCTTTCTACCTGCTCGGATACTTGTTGTCTATACTGGCCATCTATACTGCATCTCGACATAAAAGTCGCAAGATCGAGTGCTCCAGTCAGGATTGCCTTGAGTCAGGATGCGACTCCCTGCACTTCTCACTTAACTCCGTAGACAGCATTAACTCCTAGTTGTTTCGCATCAGTATTTTTTATCGCTTCAGACAAGGATACATTATGTAGTTTTCTTGTCTGAATGTTGGTAAGTTTTGATTGTAGCTCCTGAAGATTTTTGGCTGTTTCTTGGTGAACGCCCCCTTTGGATACTTCTATTTTAAGTCGGGCTTGGGCTATTTTTGCTTGTTCACGAATTCTAGAAGCTGAGGATTCATAGATGCTTCGTACAGTCTCTCCTCATAAAGTCCCAACAATAGCATCAACTCATTTCGAAACTATATCAGTACTCTGAGAGTATGACGATTGAATTTTATCGAATTCGGACTCTAGCTGAATCGCAGACGACTCAATGTGCTTAATAATTTCGGACATGAGTACATTTTTGCATATATGCAAAATAGTTGCAAAAATTCGCTACTCTCCGCCCAGTACATACATATAAAAAGAATGAGGCTAAAACCTCATTCTTTTTATAGTTCGGAATGCTATTCAGCAGCAGCTTCTGTTGCAGTATCTTCCGTCTTCGCTTTCTTAGGAGCCTTCTTTGGCTTTGCTTCAGCAGCCTCAATTGCTTCAGCGCTTGGTCCAGTATAGTTTGGGTCAAGAGCCTTCATAGAGAGTCCAATTCGCTTTGCCTGAGCATCGAAAGTAATAATCTTTGCCTTGCAAGGATCTCCAGCCTTAAGCTCAGAAACGTCACCCGTTACTTCAGAAAGGTGGATGAGTCCAGAAATTCCTCCATCGAGAGCGAGGAACACTCCAAACTGAGAAACTCGAAGCACAGGAGCCTCTACGATGTCGTCTACTTTGTATTTTGCCGCAAGCTCAGCCCATGGATTTGCTCGAAGTCGCTTCATAGAGAGGCTGATTTTATCTCCTTCTACTCCAATAACCTGAACCTTTACTTGATCTCCGATCTTTGCAAACTTGGATGGATTTGCCACATGTCCCCAATCGATTTCAGAAACGTGTACGAGACCTTCAATTCCATTGAATGTAATGAAGAGACCGTAGGTAAGAATTCCAGAAACCACTCCTTCTACTACATCACCTGGCTTAAGAGTTGACATAGCAGCAGCTCGCTGTTCTTCAAGGGCGGCCTTTTCAGAGAAGATAATTTTCTTCCCATCGTTGTCTACGTTGATAACGCGAACCTTGAATGGTTTTCCAACGAGTCTCTGGAGGTGCTCCAAGATCTTCTCTGGATTTGCTCCTTCAACACGAGGGTAGTTCATCGGCGTAAGCTGAGAAACTGGAATGAATCCCTTGATTCCATCGAGGTCAATAAGAAGTCCTCCCTTGTTTGCTTCATTTGGGATAACCGTAATAATTTCTTTTGTATCAAAATTTGAATGAAGCTTCTCAATCAATTTAATCTGGGAAGCCTTTCGGAGTGAGAGGTGGATAATTCCAGAATGTCGATCTTCACCGATAACAATAGAATCAACCATATCACCAGGCCCAAGATTTCCTGCATCTTCGGTAGAAGAAGTCATGTGAGTTCCCGCGATTACTCCGGTGAACTGACCTCCTATATCAACGAGAATCATTATTGGGCTCGCAGAAATGACCGTACCAGAAATAATTTCTCCAACTATTGGAGTTTTGATTGGTTCCGCTTTTTGCAGAAGATCTGCAAAGTCTTGAACTGACATACGTTAAGAGTTACGAAATAAAATAAAAATATAATGGGGCGATCGACGAGGCTTGAACTCGCAACATCCAGATTCACAGTCTGGCGCTCTAACCAATTGAACTACGACCGCCGTAATTTGCCCGCGAAGTATATGCAAACAGGCGTAAATGGCAAAAGAAATAGTGTTCATTTGCCCTCTTTCGAGTTCCTCTTACAATGAGCCCATGCTTCTTTCCAAAGAATTGCTCCATACGACCGATTCTCATATCAAAAAACTCAAATCAGCAGGTATTGAGACCGCTTTTGATTTTCTTGAACATTTTCCGCGCGCCATCGAGAATCGATCTTCTGCGATTGAGAGTTTTGCCTATGTACATCTCAAGGAAAAAAACACCCTCAAAGTTCAAATAGAATCCATTATCAGTGAGCGTACTCGATCAGGAAAAACCTTGACTAAGGTGATTCTGCTCGATCGAAATGACTCACGAGCGGAGGCGATATACTTCTCAAAACCGTACTTCCTTCAAAAATTTCAATCAGGTGATAGAGTGATGGTATTTGGTAAGGCAAAATACGAATACGGAAAACTCTCTTTTCCAAGCCCAGAAATAGAGCATGTAACGGATCAGTTTGCCCAGTTTGTCCCAGTATACTCCGATTGTAATTATATTCCTGGTTCATGGTTTGCGGACAAAATGAAGTATGTACGCTCTTTTTTGAGTGAGATAGAAGAGCGCCTTCCTTCTGAAATCCGCGCAAAGAAGAAGTTTCGAGCCCGTGCGAGAAATATTGAGGCGCTTCATTTCCCGGAGTCCATAGCAGACTTTGAGCGAGCCCGATCTGAACTTGCGTATGAGGAGCTTTTCATGATTCAGTATCAGGGGATTCTTCGCAAGCAATTCCAGCAAAATGTAACAGAGGGGAAAGCTCCACGGATTCCTCTCAATCCTGAGTCCATGAAGGAGCTTATAGCAATGCTTCCGTATCAGCTTACCAGTAAACAAAAGATAGTATTGTTTCAGATTCTTCGAGATATGGAGAAGCCACACTCGATGTCCCGACTTCTTCAGGGGGATGTGTGAACGGGGAAGACGGTTGTGGCATTCTTGGCAGCGATTCATGCTATCCAGTCGGTACATATTCAGGTAGCGCTCATGGCTCCAACGGAAATTCTTGCTCGCCAACATCTTGAGGGCTGGGAAAAACAATTCGGAGCGCTGGGACTCCGAGCGGATATCCTGGTGGGATCACTCACATCAAAGCAAAAAGAGTGAGTGAAAGCAAGAATTCGTTCTGGAGAAATTGATATTATTATTGGAACACATGCTCTTATTGAGGATGATGTTCATTTCGCAAAACTTGGATTTGTGATAGTGGATGAGCAACATCGCTTTGGGGTGAATCAACGGAAAACCCTTGAAACATACTTTAGTTTGAGCGGGGGAATTTTTCCTCATGTCTTGAATATGACGGCAACACCAATTCCACGAACTCTCGCTCTGACGATGTACGGAGATCAGGATGTTTCAATCCTGAATGAGTATCCTGCAGATCGTAAACCAATTCATACGGGAGTAGTTCGAGAGGATCAGCGAGAGCAGGTGTATAGAATGATAGAGGGACAACTTGCTGAAGGGAGACAAGCCTTCTGGATATCTCCTTTGGTGGAAGAGTCGGAATCGCTGGATATAGCCAGTGCGGTAAATACCGCGGAGAATCTCACGCATATCTTCCCAAAACATCGGATAGGATTGGTTCATGGGAAGCTTAAATCAAAAGAAAAAGATGCAGTCATGCAAGACTTCTTTGAGGGAAACATTGATATACTTTCCTCCACTTCGGTGGTAGAGGTTGGGGTGAATAATCCCAACGCCACTATTATTTGCATTGAAGCAGCAGAGCGGTTTGGACTTTCTCAACTTCACCAATTTCGTGGTCGAGTCTGACGAGGAGAACACCAGTCGTACTGCTATTTATTTACGACAAAAAACTACGTAGGGGATCGTCTTCGAGCATTAGAGAAGACGAATGATGGATTTGAACTTTCTGAGATAGATTTGGAACTTCGAGGCCCGGGAGAAGTCTATGGAGTCAGACAAAGTGGACTTCCTGAATTTAAGATTGCTGATATGTGCGATCTGGAACTTGTATCGGAGATACGCGAAGATATTGAAATGATGGAAAAACTATAGTATCCTATTGCAACACAAAAAGTCCACTTGTCAGCAATGCTCTTCTCGCATTGTCTGTCAGAGTGCCTATACTGTGTATGTTTATTTATAACTTTTCCCTATGCAGTTTACAAAAAATAACATCAAAGGATTTACGCTTATTGAGCTCCTCGTTGTTATTACCATCATCGGTATCCTGGCGGTTGGTGGTACGACGGTGTATACTTCCCAGATTCAGAAGGCACGTGATACAACTCGTCTGAGTGACGTGAAGGCGCTTCAGGGAGCGGTTGAGCAGGTCTTTTCTGATATGGCATCATACCCAGATGTAGGTACTGCTGCTGCTCTTCCTGATACGACAAACTGTCAATCTGCAACGGCAGGTTCATCGAACCTTGATTGTATTGTGAGACTCGGATTCATGACAAACTTGCCAAAAGATCCGAAGAATAGTCAGTCAGGAAATGGTTCTCCGCTCGATTATACATATACTACCGGTCCAATTGGTTCTGTTGCTCAACAGGCATACGAAGTCTCTACTGGTCTTGAGAACTCGGGTAATATTTCTTCCAAGGCTGGAGCTGACGGAGGAAATGACGGAAACCGATATGAAATCGGAAACCTCCTTTCCCTCCAGACTGGAGTGACGAATGTAACAACTCAGGCAGTAGGAAACTCAACGGCATTTGCTGTCGGTGCTAAGAATAGCTGTACTTCATTTGGAGCTCAGGCACAATCTACTGCGGCTGCTCAGGGAACCGTTGTACTTATTCGAGGAAACTGTCAATAATTGTTCACTCTTTCAGATACCACCCGCTTCGGCGGGTTTTTTCTTGCCATTTCCCCCCCTTTCCATAGCCTAGAGAAGATTTCTTCAGAATACTTTCGCCATGCTTGCCTATATTTTTGGACTCGTGCGCTCTATTGATGAAGCGAAGATTACCCTCACCCCCGAAGGTATGGGTCTTGGGTATGAGGTTCTTTGTCCAAATTCCATTCTTCATAGTGCTCGAATTGGTGAGATGCTCGAGCTATTTCTCCATCACCATATTACGGATGTTTCAGAAGTATTGTTCGGATTTCCTACTCCTGAGGAGCGAATGATTTTTCGGAAACTTCTTAAAGTGGACGGAGTTGGAGGTAAGACGGCGCTTTCTCTCCTCAACCTCGGGACAAGACAGCTCGTACTTGCCATAGAAACCGGTGATGAGAAGGTTCTGGGGAGTGCCAGTGGTGTAGGGAAGAAAACAGCACTCAAGATAATTGTTGAGCTAAAAAAAGAACTTTCTAGCGAAACGCTTTTTGCTCAAGAGTCTTCTCAAGTCCCTCTTGCTCCAGCGCATCATACGGAAATACTGGATACTCTTGTCGGAATGGGGTACGAAAAAAAGCTTGTTTCCAGCGTTCTTGAACATCTTCCAGAAGATCGAGAAACCGTGAGCGAACAGGTTATTTGGGCAATTCGCCAACTTGCAACCAAGTAAGTCTATGAAACGTATCCTTCTCTATACCGCTGCGGGAGAATACAATCTCGGAGATGATTGCATTCTCTCTTCGGAAGTTCAGTACCTTACAGAAAGATATCCTGAGGCGGAGATATATTTCGCTACTTATGAGAGAAATGCTTCTCCTGATCTAAAAGGGGCAAAGCCTATTTCCTACTTCCCGAACCAACTTCGTAAACACCCATTTCGCAATATAGGGTTCTTGCTCCAAAATATCCTCCATATCTGGAAGGCGGATTGTATCATTGTTGGAGGAGGAGGCTTATTTTATGATACCGAGGAGGGTCAGGCATTTGCAAGTCAGAAATTTGGTTGGGGAATTCGGTTTTTCTGGATGCAATTTTTCCGAAAACCGGTCATATTTTGGTCTGTTGGTTTGGATCTTTCTCATGCTCATCTTCGAGAAGTGAGCTGGTGGTTTACGTACAAGCGAGCACGGGTAAGTGTACGAGATACCTTCTCCGAGCATCTTCTAGCAGGGATTGGCGTCGGAGCTTCGGTTATACCAGATCCAGTTTTTCTGCGAGAACCCTCTCCAAAAGTTCCCAAAGATCCCGTTCGTAAGCTTCGCATTGGACTTGCTCTCCGTTCGGGATATCTCGAAAAAGAATCCTATACTATAGAGCTCATGGTTCGGCATTTGCAAGCTCGGGGGTTTGAGCCTATTTTTCTCTCCCACTCGATTCATACCAGCAATCCTCTGTGTAATGATGTAGGAGTATTTGAACCGCTTGCTCGCTCTCTTCATGTTGCGATTACGCACTCCCTTGAAGAGACCCTTTCGGTTTATCCAACTCTTGATGCTATGATTAGCATGCGTCTCCATGCATCCATCTTGAGCGTGGTTGAGGGGATTCCGTTCTACGCTCTTTCTTATGGACAGAAGACCCGATCTATTCTGCAAGCACTGGAACTTTCTTTTATTCAAGACGCGCGATCGTTCAATCTTCCCATATTCAAAACGCAACTCGAAGAACTTCTTGATGCGAAGGATATGGCAGAGTTTGCCATCAGGTCGAAATCCGCTACAATCAAAGAACAAATACGCAAAGAACTTGATATACTTTTCCATGGACTTTAAGTCACTCACTCAGAAACTTTCACAACTTTCCGAACAAGCGGTTACAAAGAGCACTCAGGCATTCGATGTTGCAGGCAAATTTACCGGAGAAATGCTCGAGAAAACCGCAGGTTTTACGTATGAGACCCTGAAATCTACCCCTTGGTGTATAGCGACTCCGGATATGTTTGACGCTATTCGCTCTGATAAAAATCTCGTGATTTTTGTTGTGGGGGACGCTCAAGATGTTCAGAGTGGTTCTATCATTGGTCGCATGCCTCTTCTGATAGCCAAAGCTTGGCAAAATAGCGCCACGCTTCGAATTGTCTATGCTTCTGATGTTCCCGAGGTGGTTCATGCACTGGGGGCACCTATTCCAAGTGTCACGGTATTTCGGGATGGCTCTCTAAAATTTCAACTTTCTGGCCCAAAACTCCAAGAGTTTCTCGACTCTTTCGCCCTTTCGGGGAATTGGTAAAACACCAGAGTATCATCTTTCTTTCTCTTTATGGAAATTTCTCCCCTCGTTCTTGAGGTACTCCTCATTCTTCTCGTCACAGTGGCAATTATAGCACTCGTGTATCTCACCATTATTCTCGTTCGAGTGAATGCATTACTTGGAAGAATAGAACGTGTTGTTGGATATATTGATAGAATTCAGACGATTCTTGAGATGTGGGAAGGCATTCCCAAAATGATTGTTGCCCAGATACGAGAAATCCTCATTGGATTTATGGGGCAGATTGGGTCTGCAAAAAAATCGAAGAAGTAGAGAGTATTGTTTTATCTAAAGTAGCATGGATGTTTTTTTCCACTCTTTGAAGTCTTTTATCCAGGGGGAAACATTTTTCATCGCTCTGGGGGCACTTTTTTTGATAGAACTGATTTCTCGGACAATCAAACGGAAACTCAAGCGTTCCATCTATGCGGAATATGATGGCTCTATAGACCCTCAGCACGGAGAGTACTATATTGAATACTATAGAAGAGGTCAGTTTATCGATGTAGCGAGAATCTTTTCCTATGTTTGTTTAATCGCTTTTCTCATTGCTTCTCAAACAAACTCCGGAGCAAATATTCTCGTAGTCGTGGCGGGAGCCTGTATTATCATTTTCCGAGACTTTATTCTCTCGATTGTAGCATTCTTTTTTGTTCTCCCTCAGTACAAGATAGGAGATACGATAGGAAATGAGACGATTCAGGGGCAGATCATCTATATTCGTCTGTTTTCTATTGGACTTCTTGGGAAAGACAATGATGGTGATAACACAGGGAGGCACTATACTATTCCAACGTATAAGCTTCTTACTGATACAATACGCAAAGAAGATCTTCATGCGTCGAGTATACGCAAGGAAATCCTTCGAATACCATTTGTGACCATGGATTTTTCACTGAGTTTTTCTGACTTTGTCACAGAGCTAGAAACCTACCTTAATGCGCTTCTTCCAACCCTGAACCGAAAATCCTGCGGAAACTACCAGACCTACATCGGTCATAAGTACAAAATAGATTTTGATTATCTTGAGGAAAAGTGTGTCGTTATTACGGTTGGGCTGGTTTGAAAGTGGGAAAGAAATATGGCCATGAAAAAGGAGATTATTGCATGGGTTGAACAAAAGAAAAGACCCAGAGTTGAGTTGGGTCTTCAGCACTTCCCGGCGAGAGAGTAATTTCTTATGCGTGTCCTCCGCCTCGAAGGATATCTTCGTGAATAGAGTTTGCCGCGAGACATCCTTCTGCCGCTGACATGATAGTTTGTTTGAACTTGTTTGAATTTGTTGTGACATCACCAGCGGCATAAATTCCAGGAATGCTCGTTGCCTGTCGTTTATCAACAATAATACACCCAGTTTCATCTTTCTGAGGCTGAAATGCATCGATAAGCTTCGTGTCGGGATCTGATCCTACGGCGATGAATATTCCTTGTAAGGCGAGGTTGGTGCCATCTTCAAAGACTACCTCTTCCACATTCCATTCTCCTTGTATCTCCGCAACTCGTTTCTGGAAATGAAGCGTGACATTTTGTCGTTTTTTGAGTTGCTCTACCCAGATGTTTTCGGCACGAAGAGTATCCCCTCGGACAAGGACGTGAACATGGGCGCAGAGCTCCGAAAGGTAGAGTGCCTCCGTGATCGCAGCATCTCCTCCTCCAACCATTCCCACGGTTTTGTTTCGGAAAAAATTTCCATCACAGGTGGCGCAGTACGATACCCCAGCTCCGATAAGCCTTTCTTCTCCAGGAACACCGAGTCGACGGTATTTGTTCCCGGTAGCGACGAGAATATATCGAGAAGAGAGTATTTTCCCCCCTTGTGTCTTCACACTGAAATTTCAGACATTTCCTTCTATTTCCGAGACTCGATCATGAAGGATTTCAGAACCAGAAACTTTTGCATGTTCTGCGAAGGTATCCATGATAGCCTTTCCTGATGCGGAGAGGACCCCGGGCCAGTTTTCCACCTGATGAGAAGTCGCAAGGGCCCCTCCGGGTAATTCCCCGATAATGCAGTTTTTGAGTTTGTATCGAGAGGCGTACATTCCAGCGGGAAGTCCTGCTGAGCCCGCTCCGATGATAATAAGATCGTACATAGAAGATGAGATAAAGAAATCGGAGTAGTCTATCGCTTTCTTCGGAAGAATCAAGGGCTAAATTAGAGTGCTCGGTCTTGTATCTCTTGAAGCATTCGCTGGATAAAAGAAGGAATCTCTTCTATCGATTGCTCTTTCGTTTTGTAATTGCGTACCGCAAGGGATCTACCATTCATCTCTTGCTCTCCCACCACAAGAATGTAGTTCACATGATCGGTTTCAGCATTCCGAACTTTTTTGTTGAGTCCATCGGATGAATCATCGAGCTTCACGCGGATTCAGGCTGTTTTTAGGAGGTGAAATACTTCTTCTGCGTATCAAACGAAGGCCTCTCCCACTGGAACAACTCGAACTTGTTCTGGTGCTATCCAAAGGGGGAAAGTTCCAGCAAAATGCTCGATAATTATTCCCATAAAACGCTCGAGACTTCCCGAGATAGCCCGGTGTATCACTACAGGTCGTTCTGCCTCTCCTTTTTCATTGGTGAATGAAAGGTCAAAGCGGCGAGGAAGGTTGAAATCACACTGAATTGTGGCAAGTTGCCATTCTCGACCGATGGCATCTTTGAACATGAAATCAAGCTTTGGTCCATAAAAAGCCGCTTCCCCTTCAACTCTTTTGTAGTTAAGTCCATTCATTTGCGCAGCCTCTTCTAGAGAAGATTCTGCAAGATTCCACACATCGCTTTCTCCAAGATATTTCTCAAGATTGTTCGGATCCCGTACGGAGAGAGACACCCAGTATCCTTCAAGCAGTCCAAATGTTTTGTAGAACTCCTTAATAATCGACACGATTGTTGAAACCTCTTCCTTAATTTGAGTCGTTCGACAAAACAAATGCCCGTCATCTTGCGTGATGGCCCGAACTCGAGTGAGACCAGAGAGCTGCCCTGTTTTTTCGTCTCGGTATACCGTTGCGGGTTCAAAATACCGGATTGGCATATCTCGGTAGGAAAACTGATTATCCGCGAAGATTTGCATATGATGCGGACAGTTCATAGGTTTTACATAAAACTTTTCCTTACTGGTACCACCATAGACGGAGAACATATCTTCAAGATAGTGCCCTGCATGACCACTCGTAATATAGAGATCTTCTTTGGCGAGATGAGGAGTGCAGACCCGAAGATACCCAGAGTCTTTGTGAAGATCCCAGAGATATTCTTCTATCCCTTTTCGTATAACCATCCCATTTGGCTGCATGAGTGGAAGCCCTGATCCGACGAGCTCTGATATGGTAAAAAGTTTGAGCTTCTTCCCAAGAATACGGTGATCTCGCTTTTTTGCCTCTTCGAGCATCTTGAGATGAGCATCAAGCTCTTCTCTTGTTTCAAAAGCAAGCACGTAAATTCGAGTGAGCATTTTCTTCGTTGAGTCTCCTCGCCAGTATGCTCCGGCAACCTTTTCTACTTTGAAGGCGTTTTCATCGATATCCAAAGTCTTCTCTACGTGAGGACCGGCACACATGTCTATGAATGTGAGTGTTCCATTTTGGCTGTAATTCTCATAGAATCCGATTTCTTTTTCGCCCGATGCTTCAAGCTCTGCAAGAAGTTCGAGCTTGTAGATTTCTCCTTGTTCTGTAAGAATGGTTCTCGCGTCAGAAACCGATCGAGGAGCACAAACAAATTTTTGGTTTTGCTTAATGATGTTTTTCATTTTTTTCTCGATTTCTTTGAGCTCACTTTCTGTGATACTTTTCTCTCCAAAATCAAAATCATAGTAGAGACCTGTTTCTATATCAGGACCGATGGCCATTTTTACTTCTGGTCCATAGAGTGATTTTACCGCTTGTGCAAGCACATGAGAGAGCGAGTGGCGTTTTGTTGAGATAGGGAATGACATAAAAATAGTTTTAAAAAAGCCCTCAGATTTCTCGGAGGGCGCTCACAACGAAACACACCTACGAGAAGGAGAGTGTGGTAATCGTTACAAGTTGTGCGACCATACTGGTTGGTGAGCGGACTAAAAAAAGAATATACAAACTTCACCTCCTGTCAATCAGAAAGGGAGGGGGCTCTCGGAGAGAGTTTTACCAATGAAAAGGACCAGCTTTCGCTGGTCCTGAACGCGTACCTCCTCCATGGTACGTATCGTTAGGTTGAATGACAGCCGTGTTACCGGCGACGTTGCCAGCCCTTGCGGGCTTTTTTCTTTTCGTGCTTTTGCTGGGCCATCAGAGCGCTCCTTTGGGTCGAACCCCTGCGCGCATCACACCTTTCGGCGTTGCTTGCAGGACGATTTCGTAGCCTTTGGGAAGTGCCTTGTGGGCCGCTTTCAGCAGTTCACGGCAGTTGGTGGGCTTGCGGTTCGCTTCGGTCGCCTTTTGGGTGGCGATGAGAATTCGCGTGGCACGAGTTGCGTGGCGCTGTTCACGATGGCGCTTGCTTGCGCCACGGTTCAGAACTCGCTGGATTCGGGCCGGCTTGATGCCCACTTCTTGTGCAGTTGCCAGATTCATGGTGTCTCCTAACTTCCCCATTTGCCACAATGGCCAGTCGGGGCACGATGGGTATCGTGTGACTGCATCAATCCCAGAATGGGATGACTATCGGATAAATCCGAGTACCGTTGATTCTAGTAAAAAAATTCATTTGTCAATAAATTTAAACTATAAAAATATAAAGAGTCAACTCCTGTTTCTTGCTGAAGAGAAGACTCTCTGGTAGTTTGATAGCATGACACAGCAGCCACAATCGAAACTAGCAGAACTTCTCAGTCGTGAGGAAGGGGCCCGACCGACTGATATTTTTTTCGATGCTATAGCCAAGAAGATTGAGACGAGGACTCATGCAGAAGCCCGAAGAGACCTCATGCGAATGCTCGTGGATATGCGGTATCAGACTTCTCGTGCCGAGATAATTCTTGGGACAAAAGGGGAACAAGAAGTATTTCTTGCTCGTCTCGAAGAACTGCTGATTAATCCAGGAATATACACTTCTCAGCAAATGGGTGAGAATGTGCAGGCACTTATTTCCGAAGAATTAGCAAAGGGTATTACACGAGCTCGAACCCTGAATCTCTCTCTCGGGGTTGATTTGTTGAAACCGAAAGATATCGAATTCAATTTTCCGATGGTGGATGTGAATACAACACTTGTCCCTATTGATCTCCACCTCACTTTTGATCCGAACCATACTATTGAAGATGCGCTGCACCGACTTTTTGGGCAGTACAGAGGAAGATTCAACGCGATTATACTCCTCAATTCAGATAAATCTCCCCGAGGGCTTATCACTCTTTCAACGCTCCAATCTTTTGATCCAAGCACACAACTCGCTGATGTGCCTCTCGATACTGTCGACGAATTTGGTACAGTGGACACCCCAAAAGATATGCTGGAACAGCGTATGCACGAGATTGGAGTGAATATTTATCCGATAGTCGATCGCGAAACGCGAGGGGTGATAGGAATTCTCACGCATGAAAACATTACCCTGACCGATACTCGATACTATACTGCAACACTGCAGGCTCAGGTAGGGGAGTCTCTCCTTAAGCAAGAGATTGAAAATTAGTACGCTCAGGAGATAGCAAAAAGTCCGCATGTGCAAAGGCTTTACTTGTGTATTAACACGCCCACATACGGACTCTTTTTGTTGCTTGATGTTCGCCGAATTCCATCAATACACGTCAGCTATTTTTCCCCTGTTTTTACAAGACTAGGGTTCTTGTTTCATAGTTATCGTTTTGAGATAACCAATGACATTTTTATTTTAAAAGAAAGAATCCTTTTATTTTTGTTTGGTGCTGTAGGGTGTTTCGGCCACCCAGTAATATAACAGCTGACAAAATCATTAAAACATGAAATAATTTATATGTCAAATAATGGATGTACTTTTCTTTACGTTTGCCAAAAAGCTCAATAGGATGCTATTTCTCAGTAGCCCTATAGTGACCATTCCACTCTGGAGGGCATCCATTTTTGATATAATTTTCTGTACGTTCTAAGAATGTCATCGCGGGCTTATCCGCATATTTCTCCACGAGATCCTCGAAGAGTGCTTTTGCTGCAGAAAACTCACGATTTTGGTAGAAGTGGAAGGCTCGTTCGAAAGTTTGAATCTTTTCCCGAGTGGGCGTATCTACATCGCTTTGCCAGCCAACAAGCTCAAATATGGAAACGGGCTTATCTTTCCCCTTTACCATAATTGAGTCGAGTTTCCGGAATACAAAATGTTCTCGTTCATCTTGGGCAATGGATTCTCCAACACAAATGAGCGTTCCGTAGAGTTTGTTAATTCCCTCAAAACGAGATGCAGTATTTACTGTGTCTCAGAGGGCAGTATATTCTATTTTCTTCCCCTCGCTTCCTATATTTCCCACAACAGCGATTCCTTTATTTAAGCCCATTCGAACTTCAATGGTAAATCCAAATTCTCGCTTAAATTGAGCATTGAGCTTCGCTATGGCAGACTGCTGAAGAAGCGCTGCCTTGCACGCAAGATAGGATTGTCGTTCCTCTAGCACAAAAGCTCCCCATATGGCCATAACAGCGTCTCACTCATACTTATTCACGAATCATCGTTCATGGATGATGATATCCGAAACATCCTTGAGATAAAAAGAAAGAAACTTCACGAGCTCTTCCGGTTCCATTTGTTCTGAGAGCGTGGTAAATCCAGCAATGTCTGAAAAAAACAAAGTCACTTCTTTTTTTGTTCCTCCGAGGCGAACTTCTTCATAGTTTGAGAGCACCGAGGTTACGAGATCTTCCGCAAGATATTGAGAAAGTGTATTTTTGAGGAGGCGCTTCCCCTTTTCTTCGTAGATATATTTGTATGCTGTAACGCTTATTGCGATAAGCACTACAATCATAATTATTTCCGTTGGATGGGTGAAGATTTTTGAGGAGAGACTGAAGACGACCAAATAGAAAAAGATACCTATAGTCAACGCAATAAACGAGTAGAGCAACTGGTACACTCGATTCTCTACATGCATCAAGAATATAGTGAGCAGGAGTGTGAGGAGTACGATTACGAGATATTCCGTATAGGGTGAAAAATAGCTCAAATACTTCTGTTCCAGGATTGTGTTTATGAAGTTTAAATGGACAAGAACTCCGTAAACAATTCCTACTGGAGTAAAAAATTCATCATGCAAGGCTGTTGCGGTTGCCCCGATGAGAACGATTTTATCTTTTACGAGAGCGGGGTTGAACTGATTTTTATAGACATCTACGAATGATAGTGTTGGAAAGTTTGCCCCTTTTGACGCGTAGTTGATGAGCACTTCGTTTTTTTCTGGGAGAGAAAGGGGGATAAATTCATATTTTCCTGTGTGGAATCGAGAGTACCCGACATAGGAGTCGGCATCGGGGTAGGGCTTTGTGTTTTTTGCTTGCACGGTATCGAGGTACTTTCGTAGAGTGGCGAGAGAGAAGGGCTCATAGAGAGATCCGTCCGACAGTCGCTGAATTGGCGCCATGGAATAGACGAGATTGTTTGCGGGGTCGAGTATTGGTTGGAAGTATCCGACAGAATAGGCACTTTGGTGAAGGAGCGGAGTAGGATGAAGGAACTCCTCTGTTTTACCCTGCTTTTGGATAGAAGATCCTAGAATGACGTTCCCTGCCTGCTGTATCGAAGCCGCAAGTACGTCGTCATTCGTTGCCTTTTCTGAAAATAGTACGTCTATCCCAATGGCAATTGCCCCTGCCTGATTGAGGTTTTCAATGGCACGGGCGTAGTAGGCTCGATCAAATTCTTGCCATCTTCCGAGGCCTCCTGCTTCTTTGTCCGTGAGGGTCTTATCATCTATAGCAACAAGACTGAGACTTGGATGGACACTCTGTTCTTTTCCAGGGAGGTTGAGGGAAAAGAGAATATTTCGGATACCGAGATTTGAATAGTGGAGTATTGAACTAAATGGGTACATCGACGAGAATACGCTCACTAAACCGAGTATTCCGAGAGTAATGATTCACGAGAAGAGGAGTTTGTTTCCGGCAATGGATTTTTTCATGGATCTATCGTTTGAGGATGCTATCGATGCCTGCGTTGAAATCTTGAATATTTTTCTGGATAGATTCTGTATCTATTTTGAATGTTTTTTTGAACCATTCGGCATCAGAGAGCATTTCGATTCCACGGGATTTCCAAATTTCAATCTGTTCTGAGAATGCTCGTGTTGTTTCTGGAGGGAGTGATTCTTGGATTCGAGTTATCTCTTCAAGATTCCCACTTTGTCCAACAAAGATTTCAAGAGATTTTCTCAGCTCTTTGGTGCTTTCGGGGAGATTTCCCGAAAGAGCATCCCAGCTATCAAAGAGTGTCGCCCGAGCGAAGGCTTCTGCATATTTCTGAGCCTCCTTTTCGGGGAGCTTCTGGAGAAGGGCCGAGCGAAGCTGTGTTTTTGCATCGATTGTTTCTGGTGAATTTGAGAGCCCCGAGAGCTTCTCGTACAATGCGAGCATCTTAGGTACATCCTGAGATTGAAGTCGTTGTACATCAAGAGTGAGAATGAAGGCTCATGAACCATTTTGTTCGATAGAAAGAGGGAGGCCAAATGGTGCAAGACCTATTTTTTCTCGAAGCCAGTTTTGGAATGCTTCTAATTTTGTTTGCTTTTGGAATTGCTTCAGTGTTGCTTCAATATGCTGGAGCCTTTGCTGAACAAGGACGAAATCTTCTTGCTTATTGAGGGCTTGCCAACTTTCATCGAGTTGCTTTGGATCAATGCCTTCGAATACAGATTGAATGCCTACGCTTTTCCCCGCAGGAACACTGGTGATATAGGCTCATTTTTCATCTTGAATCGCAATAGCATGAGAAGTGGTATGTATGTAGTTTCGCTCCGTATTGATATCAAACACCGTTCCGCGTACTGCCGCAACCTTCTGATTATTGTCGAATCGTTCTTTGAAAGATGATTCTGGGTCGAGGGCTCGGGATATATGAGTCCATGTTTTTCATTCGGTGAGAGAGAAATCTACTTGTGTTGAGCCATTTGGGGAAGTTCTCAGTTCATTCAAAGAAACATTTGTTTTTTCTCAAAGACGAGTGACCGATCCATCCGCCCAAAATATAGTACCTGCTGACCCCGCAAGGGTTCGAATTCGATCATCTTCTCAAATGTCGGCTCGTTCCTGCTCTCCTAGAGTGATTGATTCCGATACACCCTTCCGAACAATGATCTTCCCTTTTGTACACAGAACATAGGGGGTTATTCGCTCCTTCTCTATGGTTCTCTTCCCGCTTCATGATACGTCTACAAAGAGAAGAAAAACAATTGCTGCAATGAGACTTGCGAGAATAAGCGGAACAAAATGTTGCCGAATAAACAGGAGAAAGTGCATGGGAATAGAAAGTCGTATAGAAAATTTGAGGCTTTTGGGTATTGTACACCAAACTTATTTCACTACAAGCGTGCGATCTCGAATGCAATACATTCTCGCTGGACTTCTTCTCATGATAGTCTATGAGGTCTATTTGGTCGTGTACTATAAGTATCAGGACTTTCAGGTAAATACCTACATGGCCTCTTTGGAGCAAGAAAATGTCCACCTCTATGACAGAATTGAGGCAAAGAAATCCTATTTTGCTTCCGTTCAAACGAACGCATACATTGATCGTATCATGAAGGCTTCTCAAAATAGGAAGGATCCGGGAGAAGAAGTAGTGTTTTTGGTGGATGAAAAATCTGTCTCAGATTACAAATCTCTGGATACCGCCACCATAATTGCAGAACGAAAAACCCCATCAAAAACTCTTGGCATGAATAATCGTGAGAAGTGGGTGTATCATCTTTTCGGCGTTGATATTCGTGAATAAAAAATGCCCCGTTGAGGGGCATTTAGTAGTATAGAATCGTTCTAGAATGGAATATCTTCGATGTGAATCTCCTCTTCAATTTTCGGAGATTTCTTTGTTTTTGGAGCTGGACTTGCCTCAGAAGCAGCATCCATTTGCATATCTCCATGACCTTCAAAATCTTCTCGTGCCCCCCCTGCTGAAAGGAGGATAATATTCTCTGCAACAACCTCTGTTTTGTATTTCTTCTGTCCAGCCTGATCATCCCAACTTCGAGTCTGAAGTCGACCCTCGATATATACTTTTTTCCCTTTTGAGGTGTACTGCTCAATTATGGTTGCAAGACCTCCCCATGCTGAAATATTATGGAATTCAACCTGTTCTTGTTTCATTCCACTAGCATCCTTCCAGGTGCGGTTTGTTGCAATACTGAAGCTTGCAACTTTTTGTCCGTTTGGGGTTTCCCGTATCTCTGCGTTAGCAGTGAGATTTCCAATAAGCTGGACTTTATTCAAAGAGTTCATACGAAAGAGTAAGAAATAAACGCTATGAAGGCATCATAGGGCATTTTATCTCCCTCGCAAGGAAAGATTTCCGAAAATGCCAAAAATCCGTATAAAAACCTCGGTAATTTGCTTGTTTAAGGGAAATGTACTAGTATTCATTCTATGAAACGCCTTCAGCAGTATCCTGTATTTTTTCTTTTTGGCCTGTTATTTCTCTTACAGGGTGCGGTTTTCTTGATATTTTCCTGATTTGTCGATCTCCAAAGTATGGGGCTTTCTCTCTCCATTTCTGAAATCCTCCCTCTGCTCCTTCTGCTGAGTATAATCACTCTTACAGTCCTCCTTCTTTGGGCAGTACGGAATACCTATACAAACCCAATTCGCATTCTTCGCACCGAAATTGCGTATTTTCTTGCATGAGCCCCTTCTCCTCGTCGAATCAACGTAGCAGAACTCTACCCAGACCTTTCATACGTGGCGATATTTTTTCATCGAAGTTTGGAGATTCTCAAGAATTTCAAAGAAGAATTCCAGTCAGGAAGAGTGCTCCGGTCTGAAGTAGAACTTGCTGCGGACATCCAAAAAAACGTTCTCAAAAAATCTCCAGTTCATGTTCCTTCTCTTGAAATAGTGGCTGATTCAAAAAGCGCAACAGAAGTTGGAGGAGATAGTTACGATGTTCTCGTACAAGGAGATAATGTCTATATGTATATCGGAGATGTGACTGGGCATGGGGTTGCCTCAGGGTTTGTCATGATGGTGGTGAACGCTCTCGTTTCCTGATTTGCTAAGATACTGGAGAACTCTGCTGATATTTTGGCTCGAACCAATGAAATTCTCAAGCCACG
Source organism: Patescibacteria group bacterium (assembly GCA_031539165.1). Lineage (GTDB taxonomy): Bacteria > Patescibacteriota > Gracilibacteria > BD1-5 > UBA2023 > CAIVSN01. Next base: position 21,171 of record JAVKLK010000031.1, read on the forward strand.
AATTAAATCAAATATGCTCATGACCCTCTTGATGGTTCGTTGGAATGAGCGAGAAAAAAAGTTATATATGACGGGTGCGGGGCATGAGTATCTTCTCTTGTACAAGAAGTCTCAAAATAAGGTTCATGCTCTCAAGTCTGGGGGTGTCGCGCTTGGAATGACCCGAGATGTATCAAAGATTCTCAAAGAAGTTCGACTTTCTTTTGAACCGGGCGATTGCATCGTGCTGTATACGGATGGTATTACCGAGGCGAGAAATGGAAACAAAGAATCGGACCTTATGTTTGGGGTGAATCGACTCATGGATACGATTCAATCTGCTCCAATCAAGACGGCAAGAGGAATATTCAATCACATCACTTTGGAACTCTCTCGATTTATGGGCTATAAGCATCGACAGTTCGATGATATTACCCTGATAGTGATTCGATATAAAACGGAAACTGATTCTGGAGAAGATGAGCCAATGCTCTTTCCTGAAAATATCACCGAGTGGAATTGGAATAAGTAAAAATGTTTCCAACGTTTTGTCTAGTGAAATACCAGCCTGCCCTGATTGAGTTATTTGCCTTTTGATTTCGTACTTGGTAGAATGCTTTTATGTCTGAAACAGCGCAAAAATCAGTTCTTCTTGAACTCGTAGGAAAACACTATACTGGAGATGCTCAAGGCTATGATAGAGGGATAGTACCGCCTTCTTTTGTTTCGAGTGTTCCAGAGCCTATCCGAACTCCAGAAACGCAGATAACGCATGCTCCATCTCCCCAAAGTGAATCGATTGTTCCAAAAGAGATCGCTTCTGGTGAGGGAGAGGTTCCACGCAAGCTTACCAAAGCTGAAGCAGATGAGATTCGCCAGGGGGAGAAAGAGTATCAAGAGGCGCTTGCCTTTATCAAGGATGCGATTGCACCCGCGATGATGAAGGTGGATGCGAGACAAATCCAAATAGGAGATACATTGATTCGATCGGTGTTCACCTATGCATACCCGGATTTTCTTGAGGGGAATTGGCTTTCTCCTCTCATCAATTGGGATGTGAAATTCGATATGTCGATGTTTATCTACCCAATAGAGGGGGCTTTCGTTATGAAGTTTCTCAAGAAACGATTGACTGAATTGTACTCGGAGCGCTCTATCAATGCGGATAAAGGTCTCATTAATGACCCCGCTCTTGAAGCTCAGATTCAAGATGTTGAAGAACTCCGTTGATCGCTTACTCGAGGACAAGAGCGATACTTCCACTTCTCCATATATGTAACGATTTATGCTGAAGGAGATGATGCTCTCAAAAAACTTTCTAATACCTTTGATACCCTTCTTTCCGGTCGAAATATTCTTACAAAACAGGCATTTTTGCGAGCGGAGCAGGCATTCATCGCTACAGGGCCGTTTTGTAGAGATGAGGTTGGAGTGTATAGAAATATATCTACCAAGGGGCTTTCTACCACCTTCCCCTTCACCTCTTCTAGTCTCTCTCAAGATGATGGGATTTTGTATGGAATCAATACCCATAATAATTCACTCATTGTATTTGACCGATTCCGTACGGAAAACGCCAACATGGTCGTATTTGCAAAATCTGGAGGAGGAAAGTCGTTCGCCGTGAAATTGGAGATACTCCGATCACTGATGCTTGGTACGGATGTGATAGTAATTGACCCAGAAAATGAATACAAGGCTTTGGTAAATACAGTAGGGGGGAGCTATCTCAATATCAATCTCAACTCAAACGAGCGTATCAACCCATTTGATCTTCCTCGCGCATTGAAAGATACAGAGACAAAACCAGGAGACTTACTTCGAGGAGCCATCATCAATCTCATTGGGCTTATGAATCTCATGCTCGGGAAGTGTACTCCAAGCGAGGAAGCCATCCTAGAAAAAGCCCTTACCACTACGTACTCTTTGAAGGGAATTACCTTTGTAGATGATGATGTAACGGGGAAGGAGATTCCTATCATGAAAGATTTGTACTCCGTTCTGGAGACTATGGATGGAGCGAAATGACTCGTCGAGCGTCTTGAAAAATACGTATACGGAGTATTCGCTGGCGTTTTCTCAGAGCAAACAAATATTTCTCTCAATGATGGACTGGTGGTGTTCTCTGTTCGAGATTTGGATGATATACTCCGACCGATTGCGATGTACATTCTCTTGGGATATGTATGGAATGTTACCCGATCAAGTCAGAAGAAGCGTATCCTTGTCGTCGATGAGGCGTGGAATATCATGCAATATGAGGACTCCGCAAAATTCCTTTTTGGTCTCGTAAAACGAGCTCGAAAGTACGGACTTGGAGTGACGACTATTACGCAAGATGTTGAAGACTTCATGGCTTCAAGTTATGGTAAGGCTATCGTAACGAACTCCTCTATTCAACTTCTCCTCAAGCAGTCTCCCGCATCCATTGATGTATTACAAAATATCTTCAAACTCACCGAACAGGAGAAGCATATATTACTCAATGCCTCCGTTGGTACGGGACTCTTCTTCGCATCGAGTGAACATGTTGGAATCCAAGTACTTGCGAGTTATTTTGAGGAGCAAGTGATCACCACGAAGGTGGTATAACCAATTTCTCTATGACGATTATTAAACACCCCCACCAAAGAGTGGCACTCTTTATCGATACAAATAACCTCTATCACTCTGCTCGCAGTCTTTATGGAAGAAGAGTGAATTTCGGGGAGCTCCTTCAGGTTGCAGCGGCTGGAAGAGAGCTTGTTCGGGCTACTGCCTACGTCGTAAAATCTGATTCTCCCGATGAAATAGGGTTTTTTGAAGCACTCAATGAGCGGGGTATTGAGACAAAAACCAAGGATTTACAGATATTTTTTGACTGAAGTAAAAAAGCCGACTGGGATGTGGGGATTACCCTCGATGCAATACGACTTGCTCCACGACTTGATGCAATAGTGCTCGCAAGCGGAGATGGTGACTACATCCCCCTTGTAGAGCATCTCAAGTCTACTTTTGGAGTGCAAGTCGAGGTAATCGCTTTTTGACGAACGACTTCTGGACGACTGAGAGAGGTAGTTGATGAATTCATTGATATGGACCAAGATACAGAATCCTATCTCCTTGGGCGCCCAACCCCCCGATGAGCACGAGCTCCAATTCGTCGACGTCGAGATACGAATGGATAAGAGTTTTTAACAGTCAAAAACTCCTCATCTCGAGAGCCATGTATAAGACCCCTGATTCTATCAGGGGTCTTATAAAACAGGACGAAAGAATTACGAGAGAGTTTTTCACAATATCTAGTAGTTCAAGAGAGACTTTGTGCATAGTATGTGAATAAATCGCTGTATTTTATCAGAAAATACTTGCAGTATTGGCTTAATAGCCAGCTGTATATAGAATTATATTTTTGTTCAATATCCTTGAAAATGCTCCTTTTCCTTCCAAAAAAACCAAAGAAGGAATATTCTTCTTTATTTGTTTAGTTTTCTCTTTAAATAGAGCAAAACTCAGAGTAATTATTTAATAAAAACTACTATTAAATAATAGTCAATATCTCAAGAGTCGTACGGATTTTTGATATAGGCTACTATAGAGATGTACCCAACAGGTAGAGCCAACGCTCTATCCTCACGCGGACATGTTCATTAAGAAATCTCACTCTACCAGAATGGTAACGAGCTTTGTCAGCTCCGCGCCTCCAAAAATCAAAAATACATACAAATACCGACAACGATTCATATCAATGTCCTTTTCAAATCGAAGGTGATGGTACTAAGCCCCTGACCACAGGAACAATACAATTGTTTTTGTAAGAGATCAGAGATTTGGTAACATCACCTTCAACAAAAATAAAAAAACAATCGCAAAGGTGAAGATGGCGATCCATCAAATTCTTACCCAAGTAGAGTGAGTACCAACTTCGTTGGTTTGCTGTGACAAAGCGCCCTACTTTGTTTCTCCTACTCTTTTGAGTCTTTAGCACTCTTCTTGGATGAAACACAGAGATTCTCTGAGGCATGGTCTGTCTACCAAGACTCCCAACCTCGCTCAAGCCCCGCCTAGCGGGGCTTTTTCATGCGTACGCGTCTAGAAACGAACTCGTCTTGCTTCAAGAACCGCGCGAGTCTTCCGAGAATTTGGGTCCACCACTCGAACATGCCGAACAAATCGTATTCCTTGGGCAAAGGCAATCCGAATTGCCTTTGAGAAATTCGCTGATTTACTTGAGTGTCCGTGCATTTGAACGGAAAATCAGTAGGTCTCTTGAAGCGACTCAATCTCGCTGGTGAGTTGTATATAGTAACTCGGAGCAGTCTTTAAGGCTCTGCTGAGAAAGTAGTCACATATTTCTTGGCATTTCCGTGCTATCTTCGCTTTCCCCTGCCTCTCCCCGTGTCCGAGAATGAACGCATCCATATTGCGGACATTTGAGAGTGAATCTGCGAGTTTTTCTCGAAAAATGTCGTCTGGCGCATTTCGAAGATCTTCAAGGTATTCACGATTTCTGGCGTGTTTCGCGATAGCGAGAGCGTCAGGATTTTCTGCACAAACTCCGCTAATATAGTCCTCGGCTTCTTTGAAGTTTCCTCGAGAAGCAAAAATATTCCATTTTGCCTGAACTATCCCGTCAAAATGATGGACATTTACCATTGGTTTCGTGAGGTGTCGCTCTACGCGGGATACAGACTTCTCTCCCGCGTATTTCACAAGACTATTTCGCACTTCAATGATGCTTCCCCACCGCTTATGATCTCTCTTTGATTGAGAGAAATCGGGATCTTCCAGAGCATCATGAATAGCCATTTCCTTGAGTCAGAAAAGAGTTGGCTCGGGATCGTTTTCCAAATAAATAAAAGCCGCTTCTATCCAATGAGAGAATGCGGTTTCTCCACTTTTTCTTCGAGCAATAAGTCCTGAGTTATTTGAAAGATTTCGGAGATAGAGCACGAGTCTGAGAAGCTCTCTTCGAGTGTTTTCATTTTTCCCTTGTCGGGCATACATACCGAGTCTTCGATTGTAGACCTGAGTAAGGAGTGTGTCGAAGTCCTGAATGGCAGAAGGGGAATTCAAGTATGCAGGGTTCTGAAATCGAGCACGAATTTCTTCTAAAACTTCCGAGCGCGCATGGGATTGGGGAAGGAGGGGAAGCACCTTCTGGCGCACAAATTGAGAAACTCCTCGTGCGGAGTTCGTCAAAATAGCCTGTACCCGTATCGGTAAAGAAGATACGGCTTTCTGGGGATGGGCAACTGCAGATGAGCTTGGATGGTGCATAGTTTATATAGCATATATACTTTTTATGAATTGTCCAAGAAGGTTGCAAACTTTGCCCCTGTGGCTATACTCTGCCGCTATGCAAATTAAGGTATTCGGGTGCAAAACAAATCTCTATTTCGCCCAAAAATGGATGAGTGAAACGGAACTTTCAAAGAAGGATGGTGTTTTTGTGGCTTCTTGTGTCGTCACGGATCAAGCAAAGCATCGGTGGACCAAATTTGTTTTGCGGACGCTTCGAAGCCTTCCAGAGGGGAAGAGTGTATATCTTACCGGATGCTGAGCTTTGCGAAATGGTACGATTGATGAAAAGTTTTTTGAAGCCTATCCAGATCTTGCACCATATAAGGAGCGCATTGTACTACTTCCCGAAGAGCCTCCCACAACACCTGTTTCTCCTGAAGTATCCTCCTCAAAACTCGCGGAAAGACTACAACAAGCGCGAGCCAAAATTTCTGGAGTTGATCGAACTCGAAAAACGGTCGTAATTCAAACTGGTTGTGATAATTTCTGCACATTTTGTCTCACGGTTCAAGCGAGGGGAAGGCATAAATACCGATCTTCTGAGAGTATTATTCAAGAAATCAACGAATACGTGAATCAGGGGGGCAAAGAAGTGGTTCTTACTGGTATAAACCTTGGGGCATGGGGTGCTAGTACATCGCTGCATCACAGAGATGCCCGACTTCCTGAGCTTATTGATAGTATTCTGGAGAATACTTCGATAGAACGCCTTCGTATTTCGAGTCTTGGTGCCGAATTTCTCACGGATGAATTGGTGCAGCGGTTCACCAAGAAGCGGATCATTCCATATGTGCATATTTCCATTCAGTCTGGTTCTGATGCCATACTTACATCAATGCGACGTCAGTATGGTCGAACCGAACTTCTGGCTCGTCTTCAGAAAATTCAGTCTCTCGTCCGAGAGGATGGAGTTCTTCCTCAAATTGGGGCAGACCTCATTGTGGGATATCCAGGAGAAGAGGAGTCTGATTTTGCTGATACCCTCTCTCTCGTCGAGTCACACGGCGTAACACAACTTCATGCTTTCCCCTTTTCGGCGCATATGGAGTCGTATCCGGTTCCTGCTGGGAAATTCCCGAATCAGGTCCCTGAGGATATCAAACACGAGCGCCTTCGACGACTTATTGCCGCTGGAGAATCCGCAAAACACCGTTTTCTGACACAGAATAATGAGAAACGGTTCGAACTGCTTCTGGAAGGGAAAACCACAGGAGAACAATTTTCCTGACTCAGCCAAAATTACATAGAGCTGAATGAAAAAAACTTCACTCCCGATGAGGGCCAGCAAATTGAGCGGGGGAAAGTCATTCGTGGGATATTTCGATTGCTTTCGACAGAGACTTGAGTATAATTCTCCGTTATTTTTTTAAAAAATTCATATGTCACTTGTCGCTTCTACTTCAGATGCTTCCTTCACTCAGGATATCGCATCAGGACTCACTCTTGTGGATTTCTGGGCAACTTGGTGTGGTCCTTGTCAGATGATGCATCCACGTTTGGATGAGCTTGCCGCAAAGGTTTCTGGAAAGGCAAAGATCCTCAAAATGGATGTGGATCAAAATCCAGAAACTCCCGGACAGTTCTCTATTATGTCTATCCCAACACTTATTTTGTTCAAGGACGGAAAAGTGGTGGATAAGGCTGTTGGAACAAAGGAAGTTTCCGAGCTTGAGGCCATGCTTGCAAAACACGCATAATACCCTTTGGGGAATTGCCTGATAGAAAAATTGTTTATAAAAAAGTTCAGCATCTCGCTGAACTTTTTTGTTACATCTCTTTTGTGAGTATGTCCTCTCGTTTGGTGTCTTGATCTTGTCTCACACTCTTTTGAATGATGTTGAGGATAATTCGAGCGTGCTCAAGTGGTTCTGGAGCAAGATCCATGTTGAATTCTGATGTATCAGAGGCAGTTCGAATCGTTACTGATCCATAATTCAGGAGATTCGCGAGAAGTCCTTTCGCAAAACCGTTCACTTCTTGTACTTTATGAAGAGAGCATTCACGCACGGTTCGATTGAGAAAGGAGAGCTGCTCTACTCCAATAATTCGCTCATTGGTAATGATGTAGAAGTCGAGTTCATTATTTACCCAATAAATATAGATATAGAGGGTGAATATCATGATGAACGCAAGAATGAGCAGAGAAAAAAGCGTTCCTGAGAGAACCTGAGATAGGCTTGAGTGAAACATGAGCATGCTTACAACAAGGCCAAGCATTGCACCAATATGAAGCCCAGTATACACATAAGTAATCCAATGGCGACGGAGCACATACTGAATAGTTTCTCCCGGTCGAAGGTTATTGATGTGGAGGTCCATTGGTGCCATGAAATGGAGATGAGAGGGTAATATTTGGTTTCTTCAGGTACAGTGGCTCGATGGTGGAAGAATGGGGAAGTTTCGAGACAACAGACCATGCCATACGGAAATCGTGCTTGTATTGTACGGGCGTTTCCCATTTCGGCAATATTGATATGCTGCTGTGCCAAGTGGCAAAGTCTGATGCCTCTAATTCCTTTGCGGGCTTCAACTCCAAAGCAGAGACTGCATCTTGTTGAATTACATATTCTTCACGATTTGCTTCCAGTGCCATGGGGTACTCATTTCCTAGAGCTTCCCAATAGGCAAAAAGGGTGAGTCCAGCAAGGGTAATATGGGTGTGCACTCGGGTAATTGCTCCAAGTGTGAGGGAGACGATTCTTCCTCCCGTGAATGATGCTGGTCCAGTTACTGAATAGATGGCTCGTACTGCGCTCCATTCAACCTCGTTTTTTTTGAGGATATCCGAGAGTATTTCGAGAAATTGATCAAATTCTTTTCCTCGAATATCAAAAGAACCGAAGTCTTTTGGATTCCCTGAAGCATCGTACAGACAGTATTGTCCAGGGCTAATTACTGCGCAGATAAGGAGAGAGTACATACTATTTGATACTATATTCTGCCTCTATTACATAGAAGAGCGTGGCAATTAATGCTCCAGATGATCGAACTTCGATCGCCAATATTCCATTCTTCGCCCCGTAGGTGAGAGTACTACTTGGCTCAAGAGTGTAGATATTTCCATCACTCGCTATTCCAAAGAGTGGTTTTCGGTTTTTTCCGGTGATGAACGCTCCATTTGGGAGAGACGGACTATTCGCCGAGTTTCGAGTCAGTGTGAATGCCTCGTCAAGGAGTACTCAGACTCATCCGCGTGCTTGGTCCATCGCTTCCTGAATTGATCCTACTTGAACTATCTTGGATGCGGTACCGAGGGCAAGCGCCTGGGTGTAGATAGTGACTCCATTCTTTCGGATAAATACAGAAGTGGGACGATCTGCCGAGGCGGCTTGCATATCAATCTGAAGTCCACTTCCTGACAACTGAATCAATCCTCGTTGTTCATCTATGGTTGCAAGCTTTGATCCATCTGCTCCCTGGAGAATGACTCCCGTTCCTTGACTTGGAGTAATTTTGAACCCTCCGCTCGTATCGCTCTTTGCTGTTTCTCAAATTCTCTTCAAAAGTCATCCACGGAAGCGCAGTAAGTCTATTGGTTCGTTTGCGAGGGTTTCATCGAGAGATCCTGCGACAGATGAGCCAGATTGAGATTGAATGTTTGGAAGGGGAGAGTAAATCACAAGAGATGATTCTTTGTTTGAAGTGTTGCCCACCTCATCGGTTGCCCAGAATCGAATTTTCTTTGTGAACAATGATTCCTGAGGTCGGACAAAAATCTCGAGAGGATTGGAACCCTTTCGGATGGTTCCGGTGCCTGTTTCAGAGTCACGGTCATTCTCTTTTATTCCGTCACCATTTGTGTCGACATCAAGATTTGTATCAACAAATACCTCCTTAATCCCTGAATTATCCCGAATCATTTCCGAGAGGTCTATCTTGTAGTCTTGGTAGACCGGTGCTCGAAGTGTCGTGGCGAGAGTGAAAGTTGGAGGCTCTGTATCAGCCTGTATTTGTGGTGAGAGAAGGGTAATGAGGGCGGTGGTATGATTCTCTTTTGTTATCACTCAGAGTTTTGCGTAGTACCAAGCATTTTCTTGTCGTAATGAGACAGAATACTCTGTGGACTTCGATCAGAGATCGTAGGCCTGATATTGGATAGGACCATTCATCTGGAGTTCTGCACCATTATAGTACTCCAAATCAATTCGCGCTCATCGGAGGGAGATATCAATGTTGGTTTGTTTGAATACAGGAAGTCACTTGAGCGATCCAAGATCAACGGTTCGTTTTGTAGTCGGAGCGGAAGTATCGATAATTACCACTTCTCCGGAGAGAACTTCTATATCCATGGTTGCCTGGAATGCGAGCTCTCCTGATTCTGGAATCGATTGAATTCCTCCCGTAGGCGTGCCAGTTGTATCAGCAAGTTGATATCGAACTCGAGCACCTGCAGTACTTGTATATATGGATCGGTTTGCAGAAACTCGAATCTTTTCCCCCGTTCGGAGTATTCTATGAACTGGGCCGCTCATAGTTGCTTCTCACCGTCCTGCTCCATAGACCGCAAAGGGCTTTCGCAGAATGAGCCCAGGCTTGCTTGCATCCTGAATGGTATCGTTTGTGATATCTGGGACAAGGTCGACTCGAGATACCTTGGTTCCTCATTCGATGAGACCGATATTTTCTCCTCGCATTTCTCGGATATGTCGATCGATATAGTCGTAGAATTCGAGAGCAAAGAGGGTATCTTTTTGGGCATTTGCCGGCTTGAATCCAAAATTTACTTCTCCCGAAGCCGCGAAACGTTCCGTGAAATGGTTGGGTGCCGTTGGTGTTGTAGACGCATCAAGAATATCAGAGAGAGATACGCTTGATACACTTTCGGTACTTGGACTTGGGCGACTTCCTCCTATTCGCTCTTTTATATAGAGTCATTCACCGCTTTGGTATATGTATTCGATTGTCCCATTCCCAAATCTATCGACTGCGAGAGCTCGTTCATTTCCGGTGAGGTCATCCGTGTAATCGAACAGTCGAATCTGTTTGCCATCCTGCATGGCATAGATTCCTCGGTACTCGTACTGAACAAGATTTCCCGATTCAGCGGAGCTTGCTGTTGTGGCTCCAATGTCGAATGAATTTTTCTCCACTGCTGCCTGATAGACTGCCGCACGCTCTTTGAGCTCGGAAGCTGCCTCTTGTATCCCATCTGAAGTCTTTGGGTTGAGCATTTCAGTGTATGACTCAAAGGCGAGAGCATTGTACTTCTGGAAATCTGGAAGGGGTGACTCCGTAGAAGTTTCTGCTGGGTTTGCCGTAGTAAGAGTAAAACTTCCGCTTGCTTGTTTTGTCTTCCCAAAGGCTTCACCGAGAGTTTTTCTTCCTTGCTGCACTTCCGCAAGTTCTGCCTTAAGTCGAGCTGTTTCAGCAAGTTCGTCTTGAATGAATCGGTTTGCGATACCAAATTTCCCCGCATTTTCTGACTTGAGTTTTGCAGCAAGTTCAGAAGCTTCCGCATCTCCTCGCTTTCGAAGGTTTTCTGACATACTTGCAAGAAGCTTGAATTCTTCTGTCCCAGGAGTGGCGTGTGTATGGGCTAGCTCATCTTGGAGGTTTGCGCGTGCGTCTTCGTAAGAAACAGGAACATTTGCGTACGCCTGTCCTTGTCGGAGGGTGGTGACGAAAGCTTGTGCAAGAGTCTGAACATACCGTTTTGCGAGACTTCTTTGTTCGTCCGAAAGGGCGAGGATATCTCCAGTAGGAGCCATGCTTGTTGGACCAACTCGGATTTCTTTGTTTCCAGGGTTTATACCTCGTAGATCGACATTTCCTTTCACTCCAGGAATCTCCGCCGTCACGTTGGAAAGGTTGGCCGTGAAGGTGTTGAATGGCTCAAATGTTGCCCGTGCCATCTCCAAGAGGAAATCAACTTGGAATTCAAAGTTCACAAAGGTGGTAACTTTTATCGCATCAATGAAACTTGCGTTAAATTGAGGAAACTCGATATTGAGGAAATCAATTTTTAATTTTCCTTGGCGTTCCGTAATTTGGGCAATTTGATCTCCTGCTCGCCATTCTGGAACAAATGGATTTGAACGCATAATACAGAGTACTTTTGCGATAATCTTGAGAATATTCAGAGTGAACTTTATGCTTCCAAATAATTTTGGAATGGTAGGAGGCGGTGGAAGCTCAGGAAGTTCGACTGTTGGGAGTGTTGGAAGATCGGGAAGATTTGGAAGCGGAGGTATCTGCGGAAGGACTGGAACTCATGGAAGTCCTACTCCAAGCTTTGGTACGGTTGGGAGTAAGAGTCTCGGAAGCTGAGGAAGTACAAATGGAGTTGCCGTAAATACGAACTCTGGCATTGGGATACGAAGACCCAGACGAACATTATGAAGATCGAGGATAATATCAGGCCATTTCGGGAATCGAATAATCGGAATGGAAGGTACTACCGACTTCAAGAGTTTGAACTTGAAATGTTTTGCATCGTATCGTTCGTTTCTACATACGCCACATTCTGCGTTGTATTTGTAGAACAGATTTGGGATGAGTTGCCATCCTTTGAGAATATTTTTTATGAGCTCTCCAAATTCCACCCATGCCTTGAAGCGAAGTGCATTGTTCCCGATGAAGACATCCAGCATATTTTGAATGGCGGTAACATTACACAGGAGCTGTGATGCATAGCGCTCTTTCCAGGTGAGGTATTTTGCGAGCTTATCCGGGAATTTTTTGTATTCCTCAACCGTACGAATATTTTCTCCTATTCCATTCGAGAGCTCTTCTGCTCGAACGATGATACTGGTATCAACTCCCTCTTTGGTACCGAGTGCTGCGTAGGCTTTTTTCTTGTCTTCAATTTCTCTTTTCCATTGCGCTTGGGTTGCCTTTGCCGAAACAAGCCATTTATTGAGTTCCTCTTCTCCGATATCTGGATAGGTTACATTGAGCGTGTGTCGTTCAAATTTTAGAAGAGGAAGGCGCGCCATGAATTCATAGGCTGCCTTTACTCCCGAAATAGTGCGACCCGCTTGTTCGCTCTTTAGCACTGCGGTTCCATTTGCTGACCCAGAAGCATACTGCTGTCCGAGCTTGTCGCTAAATCCAGCCCAGCCACTGTCTATAGCTCCCTGAAAATCAGGATTGATGATATAGAGCGTTGGAAGACTCGTCAGTTTATTGGCCACTTCTTCCAGCTGTCGGTTTACCCAATCCATGATGAAATCAGGGAAAGCGGAGACTCGATCGTGTTTGATTTTTTCGATGAAGCCGGTGTCAAAGTTCTTGATATTTTTTGGATCGATGGAGAGCTCAAATGGATCGCCACCCCCAGTTGAATTATTTCCGATTCGTAGGAGCGGAAGACTTGGCATTCGGAAACTTCCTCGACCTGCCGTATTTGCCACAATGTCACTTACTACAGAGGTATTTCCGTTCAGATATTTCTTTATATTTGAGCGATCAGTTTCTGAGAGTGTTTCTGAAGGACTTTTTGCCTTACACCCGTTTGCGTTAATGGTTCCGTTATCCGTGCTTCCCAGTTCACTGATAGAGCCGTCAGAGCCATCGTCTGCACATCCTGCAAGAGGCTTCGCCGCAACGATACAGTTTCCTCCAGGCACAAGAGGGGATACCCCTTGTGGAGGAAGGTTTCCTGTCACTTTGGCTGGCCCTCCATAACAGGCTGCCACCCCAACTGATCCCGTAATAGTTGGTGTGATAAAGAGTCGGAACGTATTGGTCGGTGACCAAGTTCCAAGACGACCTCCTGCACTGTTTGGTCAGCAGAATGGCCCAGGAATATATGCCTGAGAATGCATAGGGAATGCGCTTGGAAGACAGCAAGGAGTCTTTCCACACATAGTCTGGTTTCCGGTGAGAGCGCTGAACACAGGGTACCCCGTATCAGGCGTAAGCGGATATATCGGACTTCCAAAAAGAACCGGTGCGGATCCTGGCGCAAGTGGTGCCCAGTTCAGAGGCAGAGCGAGACAGCTTCCTCCTCCGAATCCACAGCCAAGACCTTGCACAATTGTATCAATTTGACTATTGATGGTGTCTACTTGTGTTTCAGACATTCCTGAAAGATCTACTGACCCTCGGAGTCCGGTTTTTGGATCATAGGAAAAGAGTTCTCCTCCTTTCCACTCTGATGCATCAGGAATCCCCAGGTCTGGACGAATAATGTCTGCCTGTCTTCCTGCTAGGCTAAAATGATTGAAGGTTGATTTTGTGAGAATTTTCCATCCAATCCCACTCACGCTTCCATTTGACCATTCTGGCTTTGAGCGTTCATTCATTTGGAGTACACACTCTTCTTGGGAGGTAACTTTCCCAGAAGTATCCAGGGTTTTTGATATTCCACGAGCTCGGATTTTTAGCTCTCCTGTGAGATCGGTTGCGGAATCTCGATTGAATGTCTGCTCAACCCCCACCAGATAGAGATCACTTGTAACCGTTCCAGGAGCTCCACAGGCCTTCCCTGATAGATCAGAAACATCGCCAGCAGATATCTTCCCTGAACTTGCCGACAGGGCAGTAAATCCTGCGGTTGCCTTCACGGGAACGTCATCTTTCTGAGATACGGGATTCGACTGAACAAACCCCGGTTTTGCCACGATTCGTGCAATTTGGAAACCTGTTCCATCAATCACTCCACCATTTGGAACTTCTCGGAAAATGAGAATTCCTGAGCTGAGAGGATTCCATTGACTCGAACGAATCTCGTCGGATCAGCCTTCTCCAGAGAGAAGATCGATATAGTCAGGCTGACCATTTCCATTAAAGTCTGTAAATTTCCCATCGAGCTTCCCAGATGCATCTCCTTGATTTTGTGGAGCTCGTTTCACTCGAATATAGCTTCGAGGGGCAGGAGTGGTGGACTTCCATACGATTTCTTCGTCTCCACAGACCGCATTTCCATTGAGAGCTACATCACCGTACACATCATCTGTTTCAAATATTCCCACTCGGAACTTTCCATAAGAAAGAGCGCTCGCGACAATTTCGTACTGGATGGTTAGCTTGCCTCCTGACGGGAGAGATAGTCCGTCAAATTGGTAGTCAAAGTCACCACTGGTAATAGACTGAAGTTCTCCTTGTTTGATGACGGATCCACCACTTCCGAATACGGAATATTGCAGAGCGTCTCCTTCACGGAATACATTTCGTTCGTTACTATCGAGATAACTCACTCCATTCAAAGGCGCTCCCGTTTCATTGGAGAGAGTAATACTTACCGTTACGGCATCCCCCGCCTGGAGAGTGCCTCCGTTTTTGTCCGTGTACCGCTTTTCTACTCGGATATTTTTGCCATCGGCAAATTCAGACCGAAGATAGGTGAGGGTTTCGGGTATGGTCGTGTCGGTGAGAGCGCTCGTGCTGAAGCTTCCACTTGCCGCTTTCTCCTGTGTTGTGGAGATGGCCGTTTGTATTTGTTGTTGAAGTGCTATGTTTGGCGATCCGGGGTTATTTGGGTCATCGGCAACCGCGGCGGCAATTCGGACTTCTTGGGCTTGAGTGCCACTTGTGATTTGTCTTGTCCCGGGATGTTGGTAGTAGAGCTTACTGTTCAAGAGACGTATTTGATCCGCTGCCGAGAGTGTTCCTGTGTCTTCTGAGGCTGATTCTTTTGCGTAGTCTGATTGGGTAGGAGCTTTGATTTCTTGAATTCCTTGCCATCGAATCGCTCATCCCGTTGATACAGCATCGGATTGAAGCATGAGCCCAATGTTGCTATCAAGAAGCTTCTTCGTAAAGAGCATTCCTTCCGAATCGGTATTTCCATACAGAATATTGAGCTCCCCGGAATCATCGGATATCACGAGATCCGTCTTCCCATCCTTGTCCATATCAAATACCTCCAGCTGCATGATGGCTCCTCGTAGTGAGACAGGAGATCCTTCGGTATTTTTTATGCGAAGCGGTATCCGAGTAAATTTCCCATTTTTGTTCTCGAGCACGATGAGCTGTCCTTTTTTGTCTACCATGACAATATCCCAGAATCCATCTCCAGAAAAGTCTCCCGCTACTTTTCTTTCGGGTCCTGCGTCTACCACATATACGAGATAGCCGAGACTCTTATATGTACCAGAGAAATTTTGAATTAATTCTACTCGACCATCAGTATAGAATACCACGATGTCTTGCATTCCATCATGGTTGTAGTCGAGGGTGTTATAGGATTCTATGGTTCCTCCGAGTGAGCCATCAATTCTCTTCCCGAGAGTTCTGTCATAGCCATTTTGAGTATTTCCGAGCTCTGGAAGTCGTGCCACGGGATCTCCGAGTACGATTTGAGAATAGGTGAGTGATGCTTTTGTTGCCTCTCCCACGCTTGCTCCTGCGGCGAATTCAAGGTGAGAGGTGTTTCCTCCACCGAAGCCAATTCCTTCTTTATCGGAGAACTGTTCAAGCCCAACCTTTCCAGAAGACCCAATCATATCTCTGTCTACACTGTTGGAAGACTCGCTTATTTGGTATACTTGTATTCCTCGAGCTCCAAAGGAGGAGTTTCCGAGATAGTTCTGTTGAACAGCATATCGAGGAGAAATGCTTTCGTATACGAGGACTCCAGGATTTGAAGCAAGAAGTGTATCGATATCTCCACGTCCCTGAACAATACGGTCAGCGTTCCATTTCATTCCAATCTTTCCGATAAGTACCCCGTTGCTCTTTACGGAGATTGCGAGAAGATTCTTCGTTTCTTTCCCGTCCACTTCGAGGGTGATGGCTGGATATTTACGAATACTTCACTTTGCATCTATTTCCAGAACAGGTACTCCATCGAGCGTTAACCCGAGCGTATTTGACTTGGTGACTTTGCTTGAGCCAACCCCCTTCAGTACAATATACGAAGTACTTCATCCGATATCACAAGCGTCAAGTGTCTCGCTTTCGCTTGTTTCGCAAGCATAGAGGGGAGTGTTCTCCGCGGTATTCAAATAGAGCTGTCCTATCGTCTCTCGTCGAAATGGATCGTATATATTGAGCGTTGTTTTCTCCCGAGATGACCCTACGTCAATCCGCGCAAGAGAGCTATCGGATAGGCTCACTTTCCCTCCTGGAGTTACTCCAGTGACAATGGATTGTTTCTTTCCGGTACCGAGGAGACTCGTTACTGCGAGAGACTGACTCTCCGGAGCAAAAAGAAGTGCACCAGCAAGGTAATTGGGAACGGTTACGTTTCCGTAATCCGCACCAAGCAGAGTGGTCGAGAGGATATTGTAGTTTGTTTTTGCGAGTTTCGCCGCATTCCAGAGATAGTAGGTTTCGATGAATCCAACATTTTTGCTTAATCCTTTTATGGTGATGCTTGCCCCACTTTTGTCTTGCACGGTGAAACTGTTGCTCTCAAGTCAAGGCGAGACAGTTGCGATATAGTAGAGAGTTCCTGGGTTTTTGGTGGCACGCAGAGTAGCACTTGCAACTCCTCGAGAGAATCCGGTTGCTCCTTCTATGGAACCATATTTCCCGAATCCTTCCGGAATCTTGAAGTCTATCGTCATTCCTGGGGCGTGATTGTAGGCAATGTTCCCGAATCGATCGTACAGACGAGCTTCGATGGTGGTTTTGGAGTCTCGATTTGCTTCAAGCATCGAGTTGGTCGAACTCAGTCCAACTCGCATAGGTACATCAGGAAGAAGATTCAGACTTCCCCCTACAACTTCTTTGATTCAAGGAACTTGTACATCAACTTTGATAGCTTCTCCTGCTACTGTACCGGGAATAAATCAGATTTTTTGCGTTGAAACCCCGTTCTGAATTTGAACAAAAGGAGTGGTGAATTTCCCTGAATTTTTTGGGAAATCGAGAGAGACTATTCCATTGAACCCATCTAATACTTTTCCCTCGTTATCGACAATTTTGAGAGATACTTCTTTCTCGGGACTCCCAACTACGAAATCCTTTGGCATTTCCATCGCAATTTTGGCAGAGTCTATGGACCGCACTTGAATGGTCTTCTCAATCTTCTTCCCATCACTCAGAGTGAGAGAGAGCTCTATGGAGAGTGTATTTCCTCCAGAATTCGAGCTTACTTCAAGGCTTGTTGTTCCTTCGACGGTCACTTTTTTGAGTTTTGTATCGGAATTTTCAACAAAGAATCATCCACCACTCACTTTTGCTTCCAGGGTGAGAAGATTTCCTTTGGCAATATTGCCAAAGTCATCCATGATTCTGACAAGAATGGTGTTTTTTTGTCATTTCACAAAGAGGCTTGAGCTTGCTATGGCGTCAATACGAGTAGGTTTCGCCGCAAGGATGCTTACAGGAACTGTTCCAAAGCGCCCGTTCCCGTCGATAAATTCAAACCGATAATTCCCTGATTGCTTCAAAAGAGATCCGTCGTATCGATAGGTGTCGCTCGTGATTTTTGTGGTGTCTTGAAGAACCGTTCCATCTATATCATCAAGAATGCGCACTTCAAGAGGACGCTTCACCTCTTCGGTCGAGGTCGCTCCAGTGTCTCACTTCTGAATAGCGAAATCGAATGTGATATTTTGCGCGGCTCCAGCTGGCTGACTTGTGGATGCTGAAGTTTCCGATGATCCATTGAGCTGGACTACTGGGTGTACTTTCAATGATTCACTTCGGACTTCAACCGTGATTTCGTTGGAAGTTTTTGTGAAGGCTATCGCATCGTTTTTATCCTTTGGTGCTACCGTTGCATCCAGTGTTACATCCACATCAAGGTTGAGTGAAGTGAGTCCGTACTGGGAGGTTCCAGCTTCCGCTCTGACTTTGGCAGGGATGAATTGGATATATTTCTGAAGAGTCTCTTGTTTCCCAGAATCTCCACTTCCTCCTCGGGCGTACACTACTCTATCCGTATTAGATGGTGTATTGCCTAGAAGTGCTTGTCCTGCCTTGAGTACAATGCGCTTCACATCGAAAAATACTTCATTGAAAGAGTCGTGTGCGAGAATTCGGTCATCCTTTTTCAGAGTAGCAGTAAGGAAGGCATTGGTTCTATATCCGATTCTTCGCAATGGAGTGGTAAGCTCAATGGAGCCGTCCTTCACCCATTCATATCCGTCGGGAATTTCATTTTGATTGATATCTGCTTGCCAATCGGGTTTCCCATCGCGGTTCGTATCAATCGCTGCGAAGAAATTTCGGTCTTGCTGTTTTTTGGCGGAGAGCGAAGGTCCGCATGAGCCAGCATTAATCGTTGGAGGAAGAATATTTCCGAGCCAGCAGAATACCGCAGGAAGCCATTGCCAGATAGGTACTCCCTCGGGAGGACCACACTTGAAGTCTGCGGAGTTCTCCTGGAATGAACTGATATTTGCTCCATCGAGAAGTTGCGTGAGTGATGATGCGTCTGTTTGGATATCGGAAATTTCTTTTGGAGGGGCGTTTTTTGCTTCTGGATCTATTTTTACATACATGTTCTGCGCATCTCCAGGACCTCCAATATATCCAAGCTCGTATCCTGATCGCTTCCCGGCAAGAGGGTAGTCTCGATTTCCATCGGTGTCGAGATAATTTTCCAGCACGAAAGTGTACTTACTCGTGACATTTCGCTCATTGTACCAAAGAAGCGTATCAATAAGAGTGGAGAGAGTGTTTCCTGAGTTTGCAAGAATTCCGAAGAGATCAACCGTCACATTGGGGAATTCCCCGCTCTTGAGTGCGTCATAGAGGGCTCTCTCTTTTCAAGAAAGCTTGCTTGGAGCCTGCTCTGAGAGAATGCTATTGAGCTCGGTGCTTTTTGCATCGAGGACTTCTTTGATCTTGGCTCGAACAGTCTCAGCAGTGAGATTCTCCTCATTTTGCCAAGTCATTCGGAAAAAATTCGGGTATTCTATTTTGAGAGTTTTTCCGTTTGGTGCAATGAAATCAATATACCGATTTTGGTCGCTTGCGAGGGATGGAGTGGTGAGTCCCTTGAGGGCTGCGCCGTATTCTTCATCGGTCGGAGATTTGTGCTCAATCCATGAAGGAATGCGCTTGAAGGCGTAGGACTGCTGATATTCTTTATAGCTTGCCGATTCTCCGCTTCCTTCGGTACATCCGGCTCCGAATTGTTTGGAGAAGCTCGGATTCATCGTTACCGTGAGTACGGTACATGCGGGAGGAGTGACAGTGTTTGTGATTGCTTGTTCGAAGAGAGTGCTCCCACTTCCTGCCATTGTTTTGTGTCCAAGGGCTCCAGCGCTATCACGCATGACACAGGTGAATTTGGTCCCTTGGGTCTGTGCTGGATGATAAAAATATGAGCGGTTTCCTCCCTCTGCATCGTCGTAGGTCACCACATAGGGGTCTGCAATAAAATTCTCCTGCTTACAGTCATCAGGGCTTGCTATCTTGAGAGGGGAATCCTTGGGGAGCTCGTTTTGTCCTTGAAGGTCAAAAGTAGGGAATATATAGTTCTTGTAGGTCGGATTTTTGAGGGTGAATTTGGTCCCAAGCTTATCAGAGTATGCGGAGTAATCACTCGGACTCGTGGCATCTTGGAGGTTTTTTAGATCGTTGGCGCTCAGGTTTGTGGTGCTGAGGTTGAGGGGGGAGTTTCCTCCCCAGAAGTCTTTGGTTTGAGGAACTCCACCAGCAAAACAGGTAACCGCGTTTTGAGAAAGCAGCTGGACATCACCCTGAATATTTTGGATATTGAACCCGCGGTTTGCTTCTACTGCAAGACTTGAACCTCGGACGATGGAACACTCCCGAGCGGAAGTGATTTCGGAGGCCTTCTTCCCGAAATAGTAATTTTGATAGAGTACCGCAGATGGAGCTTGTCCTCCTGAAGTGGTGGAAGACCCAATGGTACTTCCACTCATGGATACCGGAATGGCGAGGTCACGAGAAAGCCCGTTCTTCACGAGCCCATCAATCATATTCTCGACGACGGTATTGCTGTCTTTGAGCACTCGTTTCATGAACTCGTCTCGTTTGGAGACCATGACGGGCGCTATATCTGCTCGGACATTGTTGGATGCGCTGTATCGTCCTGTGTTGTAGACAAATTTGAGAATGTCTCCGATATGTTTCTCGTTGAAGATTTCAAAAAACTGCTTCGTTGTCTTCAGAATAGAGGCCTTGGTTTGGATGTCTGGCGAGCTAGAAAAATCCGTTGTTTCTATCTGGGGAATGGATACGCCAAGTTCCGCAAGGGTCGCCGCATCTGTCCCATCGGCACTGTCTTGGAATCGCTGGTAGGCATCGTAGAGAGTCTTGGCAAGGTGTTTATTGAATCGATTGTAGGCAATGTCTTCCATGTATTCCAAGCCAAGATTGTAGGCTTTCCAATCTACTGGCTTCACGGCTGCCTGATCGTGCGTCAAATCCATGTAAAATACATAGGGCTCTTGAAGCGGATTCGAAAAAATCCCCTGCTTCGTGTAGAAGGCATGGGTTTTGTCAAAGAATTCCACGAGTTTCTCCTCATCGGTATCGCTATTTCCCGTATTTGGTTGGATGACTCCGTGCCAAATCTCCGGAACATCTCGTCCTATCGGACTACTTCATGCCTCGTAGTATCCTTTTTGAGAATCGTACAAGAATACCTTATCATCGAAATCAACATAGGGGTAGATACTGAGGAATGTTTTTCCCGATTTGTGTACTACCGGAATTGGGAGCTTTCCCACCAGCACCGTCCCCACCAGTCGAGATATCCCATTTCCGTCTCCGTGGTAGTAGAGTTTCTCGTTCAGGGCGGCGATGGAGTGAGGAGCCGCATTATCCGGAACTTCTACAATTACCACTCTCGTATTGGTGAGTGCTGCTTGGATATCGTTGGCATACCGCTTGACTCGCCCTTTTACGTCTCCAGAGTTTGCAGACTCGCTAATAATGATCGATACAAGGTTTGGCGCATCGCTTCCTGCCGCAAGGGTACGAGGAATCGTGAAAGGGAACTGAACGGTTTGGCTCGCAAAAATGACAAAGATTAACAATGACGAGAGCCACTTTTTGAGGCGTTCTTTTGAGGCGATTTTTGGCATGGAATTGAGGCGTTTTCTTGGCTATCGGCATAGTATCATATTTGTCTTTCAATGCAAGGACAGGCGGAGTATTTCTACAAAAAAATTCGACAATATCTCCGCTTTCTCTACAATGCGGGCGACCTCGAAAGAGAGTTGTGTTTTGATTGTTCGGATTCATCCCTGATTTCTCGCAATCAAGCTCGCTCATTCGGGCTTGTAGCTCAGTAGGTAGAGCAGCGCCCTTTTAAGGCGAAGGTCCCGGGTTCGAGCCCCGGCAAGCCCACCATGAAAAACCAAAAAGACTCCACGCAAGTGGGGTCTTTTGTTTTTGATCGTTTAATTTCTGAAATTCTCTAGTTTCTGTACAATTTCCAGTGTTTTTTGTCACCAATTTTATTGATTATACCAGCTATGTTCGAACAATCACTCAAAAACATTGATGATATCCTCCATAAAGATGCAGGGTGTGGGAGCGAGCTTGATTATGTCGAGCAGACCTCTTGGATTCTCTTTCTTAAGTACCTCGATGATCTGGAGAAGGACCGTAAGACTGCGGCAATGCTCTCTGGAAAAGAATACAAGGCTATTATCGATGAAAAGTATCGCTGGGAGAATTGGGCAGTGCCGAAAAACGAAGCTGGAAGAATCGATCATAATATTGCACTTTCAGGAGACGATCTTCGAGATTTCGTCGATCATGAACTTTTCCCATATTTGAAGAAATTCAAGCACTCTGCCGAGAGTCCTGATACTATCGAATACAAGATTGGGGAAATTTTCAGTGAACTCAAAAATCGGGTACAGAGCGGGTATAATCTCCGAGAGATTCTCAACATGGTCGATGAACTTCGTTTTCAGACCGCGACCGAAAAGCACGAACTTTCTCACCTCTACGAGGACAAGATTAAAAACATGGGGAATGCGGGGCGAAACGGAGGAGAGTATTATACCCCACGTCCGCTCATTCGCACGATTGTACAGGTGGTAAATCCAAAAATCGGGGACAAAATTTATGATGGGGCGGTCGGTTCCGCAGGCTTTCTGGTTGAGGCCTTCGACTATCTTTCTCGGGATCGTGAGAAACTTTCGCCCGAAGAATGGGAGAAACTTCAGAAGAAGACTTTCTACGGAAAGGAAAAGAAGTCGCTTGCGTATATCATCGCCACGATGAACATGATTCTTCATGGGATCGAGGCTCCAAATATCACCCATACGAATACGCTTGCCGAGAACCTTGCGGACATTCAAGAAAAAGACCGTTTTGATATCATTCTTGCTAATCCACCTTTTGGTGGAAAAGAACGGGCAGAGGTGCAACAAAACTTCCCGATTAAAACCGGAGAAACCGCATCCCTCTTCTTACAACACTTCATCAAGATTCTCCGAGCGGGTGGAAGTGCAGGAATCGTTATCAAGAATACTTTTCTTTCCAATACGGATAATGCTTCCGTCTCACTCCGAAAGCTCCTCCTTGAAAGTGCAAATCTCCATACCGTCCTTGATTTGCCAGGTGGCACTTTTACAGGGGCGGGAGTAAAAACTGTGGTACTCTTCTTTACAAAAGGTGCTCCGACCCAGAAAGTCTGGTACTACCAATTAAATTTGGATCGTAATCTCGGGAAGACGAACGCTCTTTCCGAAAAAGATCTTGCGGAGTTTGTCGAGCTTCAGAAAACGAAAGCGGATTCGCCGAATTCATGGTCGGTGGACATCTCTACTATCGATCAGGCGACTTTTGATTTGTCAGCGAAGAATCCGAATAAAGCCTGAGAAGTGGCTCTTCGAGATCCGAAGGAGATTTTGGAGGAGATGAGGAGATTGGATGAGGAGAGTGGGGAGGTTTTGAGGGGGATTTTAAAGTTTTTATAATTCAAAACTTTTATGGATGAAATATCACCAAAATACTTAATGACCTTGATTGATCAGGTTGAGAAAACCCTCTGGGATATGTTTAGTGCTTCTAAATACAAGAATGTAAAAAATTACATTAAGAAATGGCACAAAGAGGATCACGAAGATATTAATAGCTATTGGGAGAATTTTCAAATTTATGAGAATGCTGACAAAACTATAAATTTAAATGAAACTCTGCATAATATGAATCCTGAAATTCTTATTAAAGTTGCAGTTGATCTATGAATTGAAACCCCTGGTTTTATCCCCGCAATACCTGTTATTAAAAATGTTCTGAAAAATAACTACGGAAAAGCTTTTGATTCTTTTCAGCAAGCACTTAAGCAAATTGAGGAAAATCCAGATTTGTCTGTTGGATTGGCAAATTCTACCCTAGAAGGAATTATTAAGTACATATGAGAAAATGATAACATTTCCACTAAATTTAATAACAAAGATACTCTATACAAACTAACTGATAATATTTTAAAGGAATTTGAATTGTTTCCTGAAAAACAAATGCCTAAAGAAATAAGGGTTATCTGAAGTGGGTTAATGAGTCTTTCACAACATATAGAAGATTTACGAAGTTGAAAAACACAGTTTCATTGAAGTCATAAAACAAAATATATAATCGATGATTCTTTGTATGCTTACTTTATTGTAAATAGCATTTCAACAATCGGCTTGTTTTTAATCAGTTTTTATGAAAAGAAATATAATAGTAAAAATGTAGTGCCTTTAGAAGAAGAACCAGAAGAAGAAATTAATATCGAAGATATTCCTTTTTAAATTGCAAAAATATGGCAACCGTGGAGCTTTCATGAAACATAAAACGTCCGAGATCTTCAAACGTTGCAATGTCACTTGTTAAAAACTCCAAAAGCGCGTTCATATTAGCAATTGAAATTCACAATAAACCAGTATGCGAATACCGCCTACAATCTGTTGTGATTTTTATAATTCATGCATGGGAATTACTTCTTAAAGCTTACTGTTACAAACATCTGAAAGATAAAAAAATTCTTCAGAAAGATTGAGATAATAGGTATCCGCAATTATCACAGATAATCGAGCGAATTTATCACACAGATACAAGTAAATTCAGAATACTCCGCGAAAACGTCGAAACACTCAATGAGTATAGGAATCTTATCGTTCATGCATACGGTTTTGAGAATATGGACCAACTGATTTTTGAATTTATAGTAAAAAGTGTGTTGTTGTATCGAGATTTTATACGAGAATATTTCTCATCACATGATTTAGAATGAATAGCAGACACTCCGATTTTACCTATTGCATTCAAGTTGCCTTACACACCAATTGACATATTGACTCATAATTTTGCTTCCACTAATACTTCAAAAGAAGTTCTAAATTTTATCGATTCTATTAAAAATAGGATAAATGGAATGACCAGGGAATGAATAGAAGAAAGTATATTTATCAGTATTAGAACTGAGTTTGTAAATGAAAATAATATGAAAAACAGTTATATCAGTGCCCTGATAAGCAAAGATGGTATCCAATTTCAAAAAGAGACAAAAGCTAGACTAGTGAGTGATAAATGAGCCCAACCCATGAGAGGACTCTTTAATAAAGAAGAAACGGAGGAAAAATTTCCTATTCCAACAAAGAAATCTCTTACAGAAAAAGTTAAAGAGTCAGTTTGAGGAAAATGGACAACAAAATGATGAATTACTTACTTTAATAAAATAACAAAAGATCTGGAGGCTCAATACGAATGATCTGAATGGTATCCAAACATAAGAAATTGATGAAAAAGATATACAGAGAATTTTTATGATTTAGTTATTGAAAAATATGAATAAATACCACTTAAAAAAACTTGGCGAAATTTGTTATATATTGGACAACAAACGAAAACCAATCACAAAGAGACACCGTAGTTCAGGCGAATATCCCTATTATGGAGCGACTGGGATTTTGGATTATATTGGCGATTATATTTTTGATGAAAAGCTTGTTTTAATTGGCGAAGATGGTGCAAAATGGGGATCAGGAGATTATACTGCATTTATTGCTGAGGGAAAATATTGGGTAAATAATCATGCTCATGTAATACGACCACACAGAGATATTATTTTGGATAATTGGATAGTATACTTTTTTTACTTAACTGATATCACAAAGTATACAACCGGATTGACCATTCCTAAGTTAAACCAAAAAAATCTCAGAGATATTCAAATCCCCCTCCCACCCCTCCCCGAACAACTCCGAATCGTCTCCATCCTCGATGAAGCACTGGGAAAACTGGGTCAAGCAAAAGAGAATATCGAAAAGAATCTCCAAAATGCCAAAGAGGTTTTTGAGTCGTATTTGCAGAGTGTTTTTGCGAATCCTTGAGATGACTGGGAAGAAAAAACTCTCAAAGGAATATCACTTGAATTTGGTCGAGGAAAATCAAAACATCGCCCGAGAAATGATAAGAAGCTATACGGAGGTAATTATCCATTCATTCAAACTGGAGATATACGAAATTCTGATCACTTTATTGAGAAATATTCTCAGACCTATAATGAAATATGACTTCTGCAAAGTAAGTTGTGGCCAAAAGGAACTATTTGTATCACAATTGCGGCGAATATCGCCGAAACGGGAATTTTGAATTTTGATGCCTGCTTTCCTGATAGTGTAATCGGTTTGGTGACTGATCCTAAAAAGGCAAGCGAAGACTTTGTGGAATATTTGCTATATTTCTTCAAGACAAAAATTCAATCAAAGAGTAAATGAAGTGCGCAGGCAAATATAAATCTTGGCACATTTGAACACGAGAAATTTCCAATACCACCAGTTTTTGAACAACATTCGATTGTTTCTAAGCTCAACACTCTCTCCACCGAAACCAAACGCCTCGAATCCATCTATGAGCAAAAACTCGCCCACTTGGACGAACTTCGGAAATCACTTCTGAAAAAAGCCTTCAGCGGCGAGTTGTAATATTTCCTAATCATTCATTTGTATGCCAAACAGCCCTTTTGAATCCATCAAGCATATCGTCGATGAGATGGAAGTATGGTATGCACGAGAGCTCTATCCACTCCTCGGATATACGAACTGGAACAAATTCCAGGATGTTATAGAAAAAGCAAAACAAGCAATCGTCACAAGTGGATCTTGAGAGCGTGACCATTTTTACCCTGAGGTAAAAATGGTTTCTACTGGTAGTTGAGCCAAAAGGTTCATAGAGGACATCCGATTGACTCGTCGAGCATGCTACCAAATTGCCATGAATGGTAATCCAAAAAAGGAGCCAGTGGCTCTCGCTCAAATGTATTTTGCCGACCAAACACGAAAACAAGAATTATTTCAACTCTATCAAGCTGATAAACACCGTCTCGAAGAACGCTTGAAATACTCAGAAACCGACAAAGACCTCTCCAGCGCATTGTTCAATAAATGACTCAATTCCCCACAGATTGCCTCGGTAAAAGCAAAGGGGCAAAAAGCATTCTATCATACCGAGACTGATACGATGAGAAAAAAGTATGGTATAGTAGGTAAGAAGTCAATTGTAGATAGAGCTCCAGACATTCTTATTACTGCACAATCTCTTGCCAACCAAATGACCGCAATGAATGTGGAAAAAAACAACAATCTGAATTCAGAAAACAAAATCTCGAAAGAACATATCATCAATAATCAATCGGTTCGAAAATCTCTCGTAGAGCGGGGAATTGTGCCAGAATCTCTTCCTCCTGCAGAAGATACGAAAAAACTCCCAAAGAAAATCCAGCAATTCGAAGAATGACTCGGAAACGAAACAGGATTTCTCGAACAATAATTATACGCTAACAAAACACCTATGAACGAATCAGAAACCCGCGCAGAGTACATAGATCCGAAACTCAAGGCTTCTGGATGGGGTGAAACCGATGGATCGAAAATCCTTCGAGAATTTCATATCACTCCCGGGAAGATTCAAACTGGGGGTACTCGCGGAAATCCGGAGATTGCTGATTATGTTCTGGTGTATCATGGGCAAAAAGTTGCCATCGTAGAGGCGAAGCAAGCCTGACTTGCTGTGACCGAGTGAGTCGCACAAGCGAAATCTTATGCGGAGAAGCTCCAAACCGAGTACACCTACTCAACCAATGGTCGAGAGATTTACGAGATCAACATGAAGACCGGGTACGAATGTCTGATTGATGCCTTTCCAACACCCGAAGAACTCTGGACAAGAATACACCTCGAATCGAGCGAATGGCGTGAGAAATTCGTGGCGGTTCCATTCGAGGATGTCGGAGGTTCGAGATTCGCCCGGTACTATCAGGAAAACGCGGTGAATAATGCGGTAAATGCTCTTGCAGATGGAAAAAATAGAATTCTTCTCACGCTTGCTACAGGAACTGGAAAAACTTTTATTTCCTTTCAGATTGCTTGGAAACTTTTTCAATCGAGATGGAATCTCGCTCGTGATGGAAAACGTCGTCCAAGAATCTTGTTTCTTGCCGATAGAAATATCCTCGCGGATCAAGCATTCAACTCTTTCGGGGCTTTTCCAGAAGATGCACTCATTCGTATCAATCCAGCAGATATTCGCAAAAAGTGAGCAGTTCCAACCAATGGAAGTATTTTTTTCACAATCTTCCAGTCGTTCATGAGTGGAAAGGATAATGCGCCCTACTTTGGGGAGTATCCTGCCGATTTCTTCGATTTCATCATTATAGACGAATGTCATCGCGGAGGAGCGAACGATGAGGGGAATTGGAGAGGGATTCTCGAATATTTTTGACCCGCCGTACAGCTCGGACTCACAGCGACTCCAAGACGAAAAGATAATGTGGATACCTATAAATATTTCGGAGAGCCTGTGTATATCTACTCGCTCAAGGAGGGTATTAATGACGGATTTCTTACACCATTCAAGATTCGCCGAGTCAAAACGACGATGGATGATTACATCTATACTTCGGACGATGAAATTATTGAGTGAGAAATTGAAGAGGGGCGAATCTATACAGAATCGGATTTCAACCGAATCATCGAGATTAAAGCCCGAGAAGAACACCGAGTAAAGGTGATGATGGATGAGATCAACCAAGATGAGAAGACGATTATATTTTGTGCCACCCAAGACCATGCGCTTGCGGTCCGTGACCTCGTAAACCAGTACAAGAAAAGCCGCGAGCCGAATTATTGTGCTCGTGTTACTGCTTCGGATGGTGCAAAAGGAGAGGAATACCTCCGAGCCTTCCAGGACAACGAAAAAACGATTCCAACTATCCTTACAACTTCTCAGAAGCTCTCAACGGGAGTAGATGCTCGAAATGTTCGAAATATTGTACTTTTACGTCCAGTAAATTCGATGATTGAATTCAAACAAATCGTTGGTCGTGGAACTCGTACATTTGATGGAAAGGATTATTTTACGATATATGATTTTGTTGATGCATACCATCATTTCGCCGATCCAGAATGGGATGGTGAGCCAATAGAACCAGAAGTATGCAAGAAATGTAAACAAGACCCTTGCATTTGCGTAAAAGAACCCCCAAAGCCATGTTCCATATGTGGAAAATCTCCTTGTATCTGTGAAAAAGAACCTCCGGGAGTGTGTCCGAAGTGCGGGGAAACCCCTTGTGTTTGTCGAAAAAAGGTAAAAATTAAACTCAAGGACGGAAAAGAACGAGAAATTCAGCATATGATTTCGACGTCTTTTTGGTGAGCTGGAGGAAAGCCGATTTCTTCGGAAGAATTTATTCGAAATATGTTTGATGCCGTGCTTCCTGAATTTTTCAAAAGCGAGGAAGAGCTTCGTGCGATTTGGTCTGATCCACTTACAAGAAAGGCTTTTCTTGAGAAGATAGCGGATGTTGGTTGTGATAGTGAAAAACTTGCCACGCTTCAAAAGATGATAAACGCAGAAAAGAGCGATTTATTCGACGTGCTCGCGTACTTTTCTTTTTCTGTTACACCAATTACGCGAGCAGAACGAGTAGAAGAAGCGAAAGCGGCTATTTTTTCCGAACTCTCGGACAAGCAAAAGGAGTTCTTGGATTTCGTACTCTTCAAATACATTGAAAATGGCGTAGAAACTCTTGATGAATCGAAGCTCGCCAATCTCATTCTTTTGAAATACTCAGCTTTTGCCGATGCAGAACGGGTATTTGGAGGAGTAGAAAGAATCCGAGGTACATTCTTTCAGTTCCAAAAGCATTTGTATCAGACACATGAGCATAAGGAAGCCAGAGAACTTATTAGCACCTAAGGAATATGGACCAAACCAACTCCATGACCTTCTTCCTACCCCCGAAATAGGAGAAAGGCTGTATAAAGCAAGTAGGCGCAAAGGAATCCCACACCATGCCATCGGCGCAGCGAATGAGAAGTGCGTCAGAAAAGAAACACAAAAAGCAGGAGGCTACTTCCGAGACAGACAAGCAGATCGACATTCATGGCGGCTTCAAAAGGAAGAGGGCGCAAGAGTGCAGTAAATCCCAAAATCCAGAAAATATTAAAGATGTTCGACCCAACGATATTTCATACTGCCAAATCAGTTTGCCCTCGTTTTGCAGCGATAATTGAGGTGGCAAGTTCTGGAAGGGAGGTTCAAATGGCTACAATAGTGAGACCAATGAGTGTCTCCGAGAGTTTAGCGATCCGAGCTATTTCTATGGCTCATTCAACAAAGATTTTTCCTCCAAGAAATAAACCAATCAATCCTCCTACAATATAGACGAATGACTTTCCTCGCCCATAGATTTCTATGGATTCGGTTTCTTCTGGGAAGGGGCTTGTCTTTGCGAGTCCGAAAATATAGTACAAAAAAATCAGAAAGAATCCTATCAAAACCAGTCAATCTCCGATAGAAAGTACATTCGCTCATCCGTTTCCAAGCCAGGTATCATTCGCGAGGAATACTACTACCAGTACTGCAAGAACCGCAAAAGGAATTTCCTTCCACACGGTTGATTTCTGCACTCGGAGTGTCTTGATCATTGCCGATATTCCCAGAATAAAAAGAATATTTACAATATTCGACCCAACGATATTTCCAATGGCTATCTCAGTACTTCCTTTAAGGGCGGCATTGATATTTACAATCAGTTCTGGTGCGGATGTACCGAATGCAACGATTGTCAGACCGATAACTATCGGTGGAATTCAGGCCTTCTTGGAGAGGGAACCTGCCCCTTTGATGAGAATATCTCATCCATAGATGAGGATGGCAAGTCCGAGAATGATAGAAACGAGAGCGATGAACATAGAAAAAATATCAAAAAAAGAGTTTCCTAAAAAAAACAAAAACCGCAATTTCTTTTACAAAATTACGGTTTCTCTCTTGGGAAGCGGAAGAACTATTTCTTCAGAGAGTCTTGCGCTGCCCCAGATCCTACAGTTTGTCCTGATGCTGTTGAAGGCGCGACTACCGGAGTGTTGGAATACTCTCCTCGTCCTCCTTCTCGCATCATCCTCTCACCCTTCCCGCGACCTCCGTCTTGCATCATAGAGTGGTCACTCATTCGTCCGTATCCACACTTTGAGCCGTACCCCATATCGTTTTTTACATACATTCCAAGGAAAAATGCTCCGACAATACACGCCACGACAAAAGCAATTCGAAACGCTGCTCCAATCCAAAATCTTCGATTGCATCCTCCTGGTGCACCGCAGCAATTTTTTGCTGAAGAACATTCTGAAGAGGATGGAGCTGATTCAGGATTGAGGGTTTCTGCCTCGGCTTCGTTGAGAGTTTTTTTAGCCATAAAAGAGAAGAGAAAATAGAAGCTGATATACAGCACTTCAGAGTATAGGGAGTGTATATTAAGAAAAAAGGAAAGAAATAGTTTGAATTTTCTATATTCTTTTCATTCGGACCACTCCCGATATACTACGTCCTGTTTTTCCAATTTTCATGAAACGAGCCGTTCAATTCATCCGCATTCATATCTTCGTAGGACTTCTTCTTATCCTGGGAATTCTCGGGAGTCCGCTTACTTTTGCGCTCCCTGATATTGATCTTTCTCTCAATCCATCGGTAAAAAATGAATACGCTCAACTTTCTCAGCAGTATGATGCAAAAGTAGCCGATCTTCAAAAACAGGCTACTGCAAAGGGGCTCTCACTCCAGCTCGCCCCGCTTGAACAAACAGGAGAGCGTCTCGCCCGCTCGTTTTCTCAGCTGGCTGCCGCAAAAACAGAAGCCCTTCGTTCTCGACATAACTCGACCATACGAGTGCTTCGTCGTCAGATGGATATTCGCTTCCAGATACTGGAGCGAACGATTGCTCGGGCTCCCGTGGTTCCTCCGCAAATACGAACACCGAATGTTTCCGCAAGAGATTCCGGCATTCAGGGGACTCCAGCAGACTTCCTCTACTATGCTGACTCGTTTGAGGGTGGTGGAACATCGAATGGAAACATATTCCGTCAGGCTGGTTTTTCTGCGGCGCGGTGCAATATAGATTTGAATACGCTCGTCCAGCTTCGATACCGTACCACGGGTGTTATCGTAAAAGTAAATGATCGACCGAATTGCTCGAAGCATCCGGATATTGTCGATCTCACAAAAACCGCATTTTCGACTCTTGCCCCTCTTTCGAAAGGTCGATTGAAGGGTTCTTTTGTTCCTCTTGGCAAGGTTTCGAACAATATCGTCAAAGAGTATCTTCCCATGAATTACTTCGCGAATCTCGGTATAGAAATTGACCCGGGCATCCCGAACCTCTATCTTCCCAACGAAACGCTTCGCCTTACGGGTAAGACGAACAACGGAGAAAAAGAGAGTCTCGTATACATTGTTACCCCAAGTGGAAAGATTATTTCGTATGGACAAGAGGCAGTGGTAGATACTCGATTTGAATACCTTGTACCTCTTGAAGAAGTGGGGGAATATAATTTTGTTCTCGCATCGGGAAGGTCGTTTTCGGGAGCAAAATCGTATACATTCTTTGTTTTGGACCCAGCACTTCTCGGACAAAAGCAGTATTTCCTCGAAGCACCCAGCACGCCAGTAACCCCAAAAACAGAACGGCGAGAAGCAGGAGATCTCACGCCTACTCATGTGGTAACATTTCCAGAAATTCCGAAGAATAGTTTTGTTTCCCTTCAATTAAAGAATTCGGAAGGGAAGACTCTCTCTCGAATAGGAATGGAGAAGATTGCTTTCAATGCCAAAGAGCTTGCCCTATTCTCTGAAGGAATGGCAGAGGTTCGAGTGACTTCTCGATCGAGCTCTACTGCGTATTCGCTCGATACTCTCTCTGAATCAGGAGAGCTATTTTCTCAGAATATGCTTCTCACTCCACTCTACAAAACGGAGAAAAGCATTCCGTTTACGGTTACCACGGAGGGAGCTGAGGTTCGTCTTACTCTCCAAAAAGAATCCACAGAGCCTATAGAGGGGACTGCTTATGTTATCACGCCAGATGGGACGGTGGATGAAGTGGTATTTGATGAATCGTTTCTTCATGCAAATGGAAATCTCAGAACGACTCAGGGAGCCACACTTCGGTATACTATGAGAAAAGTGGGGACTTATCTGATAGAGGTGAATTTTTGAACGGGGTTTGCGGCTGTTATTGCCCCTGTGTCCTATGGCAATGTGCTCCCGATACTTCCCAATGCGTATGATTTTGCGTCAAGAACGATTGAAACTCGTTCACAGAGTGTGATAGACGCCACATTGACTTCTCTCAATTCTCTCCGCTCCAAGGCTGGATTGAAGCCTCTTGTTCTCGATCCGACTTTGAGCAAGCTCGCGCTCTTTAAGGCGAAAGATATGGCAGACCATAACTACGTGGGGCACCAAGATTCTCAGGGTGGATACATTCTCGAAACAGCCGAGCGAGCGGGGATTTCGCTTCGGGGATCTGTGGGAGAAAATGTGGCTGGCTGAACCGTGAGCGCTTCGTTTCTTCAGGCAGGTTTGGAATTATCCGGAGCTCATCGAGCCAATATGATGTCGGCTGATTGGACTAAGGTGGGCATTGGGGTAGTGATCCAAAAAGGGAATGTTTCCCTTGTCCAAGTCTTCGGTCAGTAGCTCTTCACTTTTGCTTCACCGTTCCGTCACGGAATATTTACGCTGCCGACTTGCGGGCTCTACAAAATGTTCTAGACTAGGAGAGTATTATTTATATTTTCCTATGCATACTCGTATGTTTTTCTTTGGAATGCTTCTCGGGAGCATTCTTGTCTCGTCGGTTGTGACACAAGTAAATGCTGCCACTCTCGACACGAGTCTTTTGAAGATGGGAACATCTTCCCCGACTTTCTCGCTGCAGAAGTTTAACAGTTGTGCCGATATGCGTACGAAGGTGGCAGACTTCATGGAGCAGTATTACGAAGCACAACCACCCCATTTCTATCGAGGTGGATTGCTCCCAGTAGATACGGTTACTGCAATGCCTTCCGTGACTGCTCCTGCAAATGACTCGACAGTTTCTGGAGCTCCTCAATCCAAGGTTTCTGAATCTCAGCAACAAGGAGATTTTTCTCTGACCAATACAAGAACTCTTGGAGTAGATGAGCCAGAGAAGGTTAAGACAGACGGCAAATACCTCTATACTGCCCGTATCGAAGATAAGGCAATCTTCATCACTACGGCGGAAGATACTCCAAAACTCATTACCAAGATTCTCCTTCCGGGTGAGTACACGAGTGCGGAACTCTTCATCGATGGGAATAAAATGATCTTGATTGCGAGTAAAAACTTCTGGAATGAATCGTTTCGAAATGCATGGATTGATCGATCGAACAAAACAGTAGCAGTAGTCTATGATATTACGGATCGTTCTGCACCAAAGATTGAGCGATATACGCAGATTGATGGATATGTTCGGGAAGCTCGCATGGAAAACGGAATGCTTACGCTCATGACATCTACGGCGTTTAATTTCCCGTATGACCGCTATATGCCCAAGGTAAAAGCTGAGAAACTTGAACTTGATTTGGAGAAACTTTCGGCTGACTTTAGTACACAAAATGTACTCCCGAAGCGGATTGACTTTGTAGCAAAGAAGGTGACTTCTGATATTGGAGCATCCATTCAGTCCGCAAGGAAGATAGGACGTGCTACCGAATCTGATGCTACTTCTTGTGCTAATGTGCACTATGTCTTACCTGATGCAAAAACGCTCGCACAGTATCGATTTAATCCTACTTTTACTGCAATAACTCGAATCAATACAAGAAATAGTGCAGTCAAGCCAACTACATCACTTATGTTTGGAGATGTGGATAAGGCGTATCTCTCTCCTTCCAACACGCTCTATCTGACATCTTCTCTTTACACGGATAATGGATTTGTGTGTCCTCGTGGAGCACTTTGCGCAATGCGGTTTCCTGTTTCTGGAATGCAGACGATTCTTCATGCATTCACTCTCAAAAATACGGCTCAATACAAGGGAAGCACCCTTGTAGAAGGGAGTCTCATCTCCGATTATGCTATTGATGAAAATTCCTCAAAAAATATTCGAATTGTCACCCAGAAGCAGGGGTCTGAGCATGAATCTCTTCTTACAATTCTGAGCCCAAAATTTGAAAAATTGGGACAGCTTGCGGGACTGGGAAAGGGGGAAAACTTTCAATCGGCTCGATTCATGGGAGATCGTCTCTACCTCGTAACGTTTCAACAAATTGATCCGCTCTATGTAATCGATGTAGCAGATGATAAAAACCCAAAAATACTGGGTGAATTGAAGATACCCGGATACTCTACCTACCTTCATCCGTACGATTCCGAGAGGCTTATTGGTATCGGGTATGATACGACTACAAATGAGTGGGGAGGGGTGGTGAACTCGGGAATTAAAGTAGATCTCTACAATGTAAAAGACGTGAATAAGCCAATACAAGAGGGTACTTTGACTCTTGGGGGAGTAGGGAGTTCCAGTGATGCCCTTTCCAATCCACGATTGTTTGTATGGTGTGCTGCAACAAAAACACTCTACCTCCCAGCACTTCTTACTACAAGTGGGGCGAAGCCATACGAGTATGCTGATATTTTTCAAGGATTAGTTGCGGTTCGGATTGACCCAAGCAATGCCTCTGGAGTGGTGAAAGAGCTTGCTCGAACGAGTCACATTGTTTGGAATACGGACGACCTGCTCCAACAGAGAAATAAAGAATGTTCTGCGTATGTTCCGAAGCAAGAAAAAACCTGCCGCAAACTTATCTCAGGAGAAGAAGTATGTACGACAGGAGACAGTACCTATGTTCCGAATTACTGCTATGCAGACGCGGGAATTGGCGCATACAAGGCAAACCAAATTTGGAGTCAGGGAAGTCGATTTATCGATAGAGTGCTCTTCTCTGGAGAGAGAGTATTCACTTTCTCTCGAGCTAAGATAGAGACTCTTGAGGGTCAAACACTCCGCTCAAAGGGATTCTTAGAATTCCCAGAACAGATTGAGTGACCCTGAAAGTACTAAACTGTTTTTTCCGTTTTTCGAGAAGGCTTCTTTGTAGGGGCCTTCTTTTTTGTAGGAGACTTCTTTGCAGGACCCTTTTCCGATTTTGCAGGAGTTTTGGAAGCACTCTTTTTAGGGGCCGCTTTTTTTGGAGTAGGCTTTTTTGTCTCAGATGGTTCGGTGTTCTGATTGACTGGATTGGCTTTGACTGAAGTGTTCTTGAGAATCTGAAATATGGAGAGGTATACCATAATCATAAGTCATTCTACCAGGAGAAACGAAAGAATGAATCCTCCGATTGACCAAGCTCTATCTTCCCAGCTATCAAGTGTTCCACTCGCGATAATGTAGGGGTAGATCTCTTTGAGATATTCGGTATCCACATGAGTAGTTTGTGGCATATAGGCATTTCCGATCTCAAGCACATCTTTCACTCCCTCTTCTCAGAGTACCACCGAACGAATATATTCGCGCTGTACAAATGTATGATCATTAACAAAAGATTCGGGTTTTTCTTTGGCTGCGGCATTAATGGTTTGCTCTAAGTGCACCAAGTCTCGTTTTTGTCGAATCATTTCAATTCCAATTTGGGTTCCAGCTGCCAAAATAAAGAAAGGAAGTGAGAGGGCAATAATTCTGAGAACTCCCCCTTTTGTAAGATGGAGTGAGCGTCGAACGAGTTCACGGGCAGAGCTTGATTCCGCATCAGCATCAAGCATGTGCATATAGCCAAACAGTA
This sequence comes from Patescibacteria group bacterium, assembly GCA_031539165.1. Taxonomy (GTDB): domain Bacteria; phylum Patescibacteriota; class Gracilibacteria; order BD1-5; family UBA2023; genus CAIVSN01. The sequence continues at coordinate 57,326 of JAVKLK010000031.1, forward strand.
CTCGAATCGCAATTACGAGCAGCATAATAAGAAATGCGAGACCTCCCATCAGTCCAATTCCTGCAAGAATCTGTGCATGAAGTTCGTTTGTATTTGGAGTGAGAATTCCTGTTTGGGTGAGTACAAAGAGTCCTCCGAGAATGGCTATTCCAAGGAGAAATGGAGGAAGCATATAGAGTGTTGACCAACCAAGCACTCCCGTAAACTTCCAAATCTTTCGGAGATTCCAGTATTCGTTACGGAGCGTTTTTTCTCCTTCGATATAGGATGTGTAGAGCTTTGCCGAAAGAAAGTATCCGTAGCTCAAAATACAGGTATACAGAGTAAAAATTATCAACCCAATACATACGACTGCAACAAAGGCCCAAGTATGACTCAGTATCAGAGATACTGTCGCTTGATCAACCGTGCCGCCAAATATAAGTCCGTCTATTGCTTCTGCGGGGAGTTGTCCAAGAATATCTCTGAGAAGAAAGTAAGCCCCAAGAATGAGGGGAAGGGAAAGTCCTGTTGCAATGAGTAGGGTGGTTCAAAGAATGCAGAGCTTCGCAAGATTCCAGTGGAAGAAGTTACGGTATAGAAGAGATACATCATGTCCGATGAGTCGGAGGGATGCCCAGTAGTGTTTAAGCATAGAAGGGGGTAAAGTACTATGAGTCTATAAAAGCCATCGAAAAATTCAATACTCGCTTTTCGGAGTGCTTCCTTTGACTTCTCCTCTCCTTTGTATAAGATTCCTCCCGTTAGAGGCGCTTGAGCGGCAAACAACCGCGATGCCAGAGGAAGAACAGCAGTAATTTGCTCAGTAGAACCTTTCGGGAGTTCCCGTTATAGAACGAAATCAAGTAAGAAGTATTTCGATACTTCAAGGCTCTCGGTGGCACCTTTCGATACAACGAACCGAAGTACATGGAATTTCTTTCTGTGTGCTTTTTATTTTCTCCTTTCTTCTGTACTATGCATCGCAGTCATACCTGTGGCGAGCTTACCGCCGCTCATATTGGACAAACAGTAACCCTTGCTGGTTGGGTCGCAAATCGACGTGATCATGGATGAGTGATTTTTATTGATATGCGAGATCGATATGGAATTACTCAGACCGTATATGACCCAGCAGATGGTGCGAGTGATGCGCTTATGCAAATGGCAGACGGATACCGTTCTGAATATGTGGTCAAAATTCAAGGTCTCGTTCGCCTTCGTCCAGAAGGACAGGGGAATGATAAGCTTCTGACTGGACAGATAGAAGTGGTGGTACAATCTGCAGAGATTCTTTCCGAATCGAAACTCCCTCCCTTTGAGATTACGGATCACAGCGAAGCGAACGAAGAAATTCGACTGAAGCATCGCTATCTCGATCTTCGAAGAAAGCCAGTTTTGGAGACCATTCAGTTCCGAGCAAAAATGAATAAATTTACTCGGGATTGGTTTACCGAACAGGGATTTCTTGAGGTGCAAACCCCAATATTTACCGCTTCTTCTCCAGAGGGAGCCCGAGATTTCCTTATTCCATCTCGTCTGCATCATGGGAAATTTTATGCGCTTCCGCAGGCTCCTCAGCAGTATAAGCAGCTTCTCATGGTTGGAGGAGTGGATAAATACTTTCAGATTGCTCCTTGTTTCCGAGATGAAGATCCTCGTGCTGATCGTCATTCGTGTGAATTTTATCAGATTGACTGCGAAATGAGTTTCGTAGAACAAGAAGATGTGTTTGCTGTGGCTGAGCCATTTGCTTTGGAGTTGGTACGGACGCTCACTCCTCATAAACGAGTTTTGACTCCAAAATTTGTGAGACTCACCCATACACAGGCGATGGATACCTACGGATCTGATAAGCCAGATATACGATTTGATATGCATTTTGAGGACGTAAGCAGTGCCTTCGTTGATTCTGGATTCTCTGTATTTGCGCAAGCAGTTTCAGATGGTGGAGTTGTAAAGGCGATGAAGTATGAAGGTTCTGCTGGGAAGGGAATTATGAGTCGTTCTGAAATAGATGCCCTGACAGCTACCGCACAAGCAGAAGGGGCAAAGGGTCTCGCGTATATCATCTATGAAGAAGAGGGACCTCGTTCTCCTATCTTGAAATTCTTTACCGGAAATGAGCTTGAGGCACTTAACTCTGCCTTTTCTCCAAAGCCAGGAGATATGATTTTCTTTGGCGCGGGGGAAAGAAAGCTCGTGAATAAAGTGCTCGGGAAAGTTCGTCTCGCAATTCGAGATGCTTTTGGACTGGTAAACCAAG
>JAVKLK010000032.1:0-15148 GCA_031539165.1 Patescibacteria group bacterium
AACACAAGACTCACCACACTCTCTACTGGAACTCCCAATACACTCCTCAAATACACCCCCTCAGGCAATACTATCACCAGTTCTCAAATCTATGAGAATGCAGGTAATGTAGGTATAGGAGTGGGGAGTCCTGGGGAAAAACTTTCGGTAAATGGAATAGTTGAATCTTTATCTGGCTGATTCAAATTCCCAGATGGAACAGTACAGACGACGGCAAAAAATAGAGCAGTTGATGATGTCTCTTCTCCTGTGGCAAGTTGTCCAACAGGACAATGTGATTTTTCTGCATGAAGTTACAGTAATACTACTTCGGTAAGTCTAACGAAGGGAATCTACCTTGTAACTGGATATTCCTGTTCTGGTCAGCAAGGAGTAAGTGCGAGTCAAGGGGTTAATGTGGGCTTTGTATTTCTCTCAGGAAACGGATCAGGCCACTCTACATGGACTGACTTTAATAACTCTCGATGAACTTGCGGTTATTCTACCGAGCCTATGATTCTTCGTGTCCGATCTGATGTGGCTACTGTAGCGGTTCGCTTAACGAGTTATGCCTGAAATTCTTTTTGGGTACTGCCAAGTTGACAAAATACAGTGAATTTTACTTTTCAGAGTCTTTGGAAATAACAGGTAAATCCCTTGCCAATTTCAAAAACTTCCATACAATGCCCCCGTCCATAATAATATGGGAGTCTCTCACGAGACGCTCGGACCACATTATTCTTTAATTTTTGTATCCATGGCACGCCACGGGAAAAAGTACAACCAAGCGACAAAGCTCGTAGATCGAGAGCGTCTCTATACGGTTGCAGAAGCAGTAGAACTTCTTGAGAAGACCAATACCGTGAAATTCGACCCAACCGTTGAAATTCACTTCAATCTTGCGATAGATCCAAAATATGCAGATCAGATGGTTCGATCCACTATCTCTCTTCCTCACGGATCAGGAAAGACGGTTCGAATCGGAGCATTCACGGATATTGGAAATGCCGAGGCACTCATGAAACTCGGAGCTTCTGTAGCAGGAGGGGATGATCTCTTGGATGAGGTTGCTTCTGGAAAAATCGAATTCGATGTAGCTATTGCTACTCCAGGAATGATGAAGAAGATGGGTAAGGTTGCGAAGGTTCTCGGTCCAAAAGGACTTATGCCAAATCCAAAGGCAGGTACGGTTGGAGAAAACCTTGAGCAAATTATCAAAGAGCTTGTAGCAGGAAAGTTTGAGTTCAAGAATGACAAGCAGGGAAATGTTCACTCTATCGTAGGGAAACTTTCTTTCGGAAATGCAAAACTTACAGAAAATCTTGAGCACTTCCTCAAGGTAATTAAGGAAGTTAAACCATCTGGAGTAAAGGGGGGAACCTACATCAATAGCATTTATATTTGTAATGCTATGGGTCCTGGAATCCGACTTCAGGTAAACTAATTTACCCGAATATGACAATCATTCATGCCGCTTCCCGTTTTTTGGAGAGGCGGCATGTTTGTGAAGAGCAACAGACTCTAAGAACTCTCTCAGAAGCTTTACAGCAGGAGATAGATGCTCTTGGAGAACGAGTCAAAGAACAAGTTTCACAACAAATCGAAAGCCTTGATATTGGAGATATCCGAGATCAGATGCTTCATGCAGCTCTGCTTCAAGGAAAGACAGCAACACATCCCAAAATATCTCAGGCAGAATGGGAGAGTGCGCAGTATTTTGTGGACTTGATTATTCGGTATATGCGAGGTCCTAATAGTTTAGATCCCTATCGAGATTATGTTTCCGAGAAACGATTTGATCACGCTGCGGACTTATACTTTGTAAAGTATGTTCTGAGTTCTCATCCAGGACTTTCTTTGAGCCAAAAAGAGTGGTATCTCATTGCTGCTCAAACCGCCTATGGCTCTGTGTTTCAAGAGGAATCGGATACATCAATTCGAGACTGGTATGGAGATTTACTCTCAAATGTTTGGCAACAGGGGAAAGCTCTTGAAATATTCTTCAGAGAAGCAGTTCTTCCCCAAACTCCTCACGGTAAACCTCATCTACGAGTGGTGCAGTAGACTATTTTCTTCCCTTAAATGCGGATAGAAGGGTAATCTCATCAGCATACTCGATGAATCCAGCATTCGGAAGTCCTTTTGAAAGTCGAGTCATAACAATGTCCTTTTTCGGAATATACTCTTGAATATACAAGGAAGTCGCTTCTCCTTCGATGTTAGGATTGAGAGCGAGAATAATTTCAGAGACTGCTTCTCGTTCTACTCGTTGAAAGAGTTGTTTTATTCGGAGGTCTCCGGGAGATTTTCCCGAAACAGGGGATATTACCCCTCCGAGCACATGGTAGCGTCCATGATGAACCCCGAGTCGCTCAATTGATATGAGATCAAGATAATCCTCAACCACACAGAGTACTCCGGTCTCTCTCGTTGCATCTCTGCATAAGATACATTCATTCTGCGCTGTATCGGTGAGAGCTCAGCAAGTAATACATTCATGAACGGTATTCTGGAGCTCCTGAATGGTTTCGGCAAGATTCTTGAGATAGGTTGGATGTGACTTAAGCAAAAAAAACGCGAGTTTTATCGCGGTTTTTTCTCCTATTCCCGGCATGAAGGCAATGAGTTCTGAAAGTTTCTTAAGAATTTCTGGCATGAGAAGAGGAAGAGAGTCGGACACCACACATATCAGCAATCTTGAGTACAAGCCAGAATATACTTGGCACGAGCACATCAAGATCCAGTCTTCCTGCGGAGTACTTGATTGCTATTACATGGACTACGGTCAGAACAAGTATACCATACGCCAGTCGATGCAGGCGTTTCCACCACTTTCCGAGGAATCGCACTGACCAAGTATTCGAAGTGATGGTGAGAATGAGGGTGAGAACCGTTGCCCAGAATCCTGCAACTGCCCAAAGTTGTGGCTCTTTGCTCATTTCTTCAAGAAAGCTCCAGTTCATTATAAGAAACAAACCATAGTGTACTATGACAAGCATTCCCATACAAATTCCGAGCTCTTTTCTGAATGGAAGAAGTTTCTTGAGTAGGGTAATGCCAGTGACCTGAGCGAGCGGTGAGAGAATGAGGAGTATCAGAAGAAGCAAGAATGCATGTTCTCCCGATTCTTTTTGGAAGGAAGGGAAGAATAGTCCAAGCAAACTTCCATAAGCAAGCACGAGAAGTACAATCTGAATCAGTCGTCGATGGAGAGAAATCCAGTGCTCAACTGGAGCAAGAAACTGATTTATTTTTGTGATGGAAGTATCAAACATAGTCTATTTCTTATAGGTATAGAGAGGCTCTTTGAGAACAAGGTATCGAGGATTCTCTACTTGCTCCATGCTCGTGATAAACTGAGAATTGGTGAGATTAGTCAGAGATTCTGCTTCTGCAATCTTGATATTGAGGAGATTTTCCTCGAATACATAGTTCTTTCTTGCGATTTCAAGCGTTCGTACATTGTATCCTTTCGTTGCATTTACATTAAGAACGAAGACATAGTAAATGCCAAGTATCCCTATGAGTCCGAGAGCGAGAATATAGGTTTCTCGGAGAGAAAGACGATAATTCTCTCTCGTAGTTTTTCGGAGAGAGAAGAAGGGAATATTTCCTTTTTTCATGACGAGGAGATTCGCGTTCATGGAATGTGAGAGGGAAGTTATGAGAAAGTTCGTTCGTGTTTTTGAGGGGCGAGCTTTTGATATACTCGGAGTTTCGCTGAGCGTGAGCGAGGATTCTCTGCTATTTCTTTTTGAGAGGGCTCTACGGGTTTCTTATACACTTTCTTGAGAGTGGGATATTCGAGAATTCTTCCAGTATATTCATCCACCTTCGGAGTTTCGTATTCTCGACATATATTTTTTATGAGTCGGTCTTCGATGGAGTGGAAGGTTATAACACAGAGTCTTCCATCTGGCTTGAGAGCTGATATAGCAGCAGGAATTGATTGCCGAATATGCTCAAACTCTTGATTAACCAAAATTCGTATTGCTTGGAATACTCGAAGAGGAGATTTTGGGTCGAAACTTGCGGCAGAAATTATATCAGAGAGTTCTTTGGTCGTACAGATTCGTTTTTTTTCTCGGTACTCACAGATGGCCCGAGCAATAAAGAGTGCTTTTGGCTCATCGGCGAAATCAACGCATGCGCGAAAGAGTTCTCGTTCTGGAATTCGATTGATGACATCCTCTGCTGTCGGTATATCTGAAGATTGATCGAATCTCATATCAAGAGGGCCGTTTTCTCGAAGACTGAATCCGCGTTCTGCTTCATCATAGTGGACGCTTGATACACCAAGATCGTACAGGATACCATCAATGGAAGAGATTCCAGCAGATTCAAGAAGTGTAGGTAAATGAGCAAAACTCGAGTGAATGGGAGTGATTCGTGTGTCTTGGAGTATCTCAGTCGCTTTCGCAAGATTCGAAGCATCTCTATCGAGCACAACGAGCCTATCGTTGTTTCAGAGAAGGGGAAGTAGGTGCGAACTATGCCCTCCGAGTCACACTGTGGCATCTACAAATACTCGTTCAGAATCTTTTTGAGAGAGAGGAAGGAGAGATTCGAGTGTTTCTTGGAGGAGTACGGGGGTATGAAGTTCGAACACAATTTGTGTTGATTTTTGTCAAAAACTACGAACCAAAATTCACGATAGAAGTGAATGGTTACTGCAAAGGTAAGCGTTTTTCTCTATCTGTCAAACGAGAGTGAAAAAGAAAATCGTTTTTGACATATGTCGAGCAAAAATGTGCAATTCTCTCCTTTTTTTGTGCAAAAGTAGGATGTTTTTGTGTGAAAGTTCAGCCTTTGCGTTGCCTTTTCGAGAGTCTCTTTTATACTTCTGCGCGTTTCACCCATTGTTTTATGTCGAGCCATTCTGTTATATACAATCTTCTTACTAAGAGTGTTTCTCGTGTAATTGACCGAGAGAACCTTGAGAAACGACTTCTTGCTGGAGAAAAGCTTGTGGTGAAACTGGGTATCGATCCAGTAGCCTCCAAGATCCATCTTGGACATATGATTCCTTTCTTGAAGCTCAAGCAGTTTCAAGAACTCGGACACACGGTGGTGCTCTTGTTTGGAGATGCAACCGCTCAGGTATGAGACACGAGTGACAAAGACGCAGAACGACCTATGTTGACGCGAGAAGAAACTCGCAAACACTGTGAGGCGTTTTTGCAGAAATTTTGACGGGTAGTTGATCTATCAAAACTCAATATTTATTATAATAGTGAGGGACTTGATGCAGTAAATTTTGCTGGAGTTGGCGAACTTGCGAAGAATTTTTCTGTAGCCGAGATGCTTGATCGAGATAATTTCTCGAGACGATACAAAGAGGGGAAGCGCATTTCTCTTCAAGAATTCCTCTACCCTATCATGCAAGGATACGACTCTGTTGCTATTGCAAGGAAATACGGAGCCTGTGATGTTGAGCTCGGAGGAAATGACCAGTACTTCAACCTTCTAGCTGGGCGTACTCTTATGGAGGCTCACTGACTCCCGAAGCAGGATATTATGACCTTCCACCTTCTCATTGGAACAGATGGAAAGAAGATGAGCAAGAGTGCTCCAAATTGCATTCTCATCGATGATACCCCTTTTGATATGTATCAGAAGCTCATGAATGTGAGAGATGATTTAATCCTTCACTATTTTGAACTTGCAACGGATATGGATTTGGACGAAGTAGAAGCGGTGAAAAAAAGACTTGAAGCAGGAGAGCATCCAAATCTTATCAAAGAGGAGCTTGCGCAGCGTATTATTACCCTGTACCATGGCAAACCGTACGATCCGAAAGATGTGACAAATCTGGAGTCGGTGCACGTGGGCGTAGAGAAGATGCTCCTCGGGGAACTTCTGAAGCATATTTGATTTTGTGCAACTTCTGGAGATGTGCGAAATGCACTTTCGGGGAACTCTGTCCGAATTGATGGGGAAGTTTTGACTGATCCAAAAATGGAAATTCTTTTTCAGGAGAAGGGGATTCTTATAGAAATGGGGAAAAAGAAGGCGAAGCGACTGTATAGATAGTACAGCTTCGGAGTATTTGTTTGATTTTCACAATTCGCATTCATGGGATTTAAAAAAACGAAATTACATAAAACGGAATCAGGAACCTCCCTGAAGAAGATAGCACCCGTTACGAATGTGCGAGATCAATATCTTGCAACAAAAGAGCGGAATGCGCTCATCTCAGTAATTGGGACCGTTTTGGCGAGTGTGTGTATCTGATTTCTCGGGTTCATCCTTCTTTCATCTATTTCTGGAGTCCGGTTCGATTTTTCTCTTCCAAAATTTGTCACCCATTCTCTTCCATTTCTCAAGGCAAATGATGAACCAGAGAAGCTCAACATTCTCCTAACATGAGTCGGTGGGGCTGGACATGATGGTTCAGAGCTCACCGATACTATTATCTTGGCTTCGGTCAACCGAAGAACAAATTCGGTGAGTATGCTTTCTATCCCGAGAGATCTCTATGTTGAATTTGACGGGGGGCGTCGGGGAAAAGTGAATGAGACCTACCAACGAGCGCTTAACAAGTCGAATCCAGAGGCTGCAATGATAGCTCTTGAAAAGAAAGTGACCGAAATTACCGGAGAGCCAATCGACAAATACTTGAATATAGACTTCGCTGGTTTTGCAAAATTCGTGGATATTCTTGGGGGAATTGAAGTCGATGTTCCCGAAAGTATTGTTGATAAAGAATACCCTGATGATAACTGGGGATATCAGACATTTCGTATCAGCAAAGGGTTCCAACAGCTTGATGGAGCAACAGCTCTGAAATATGTTCGTTCTCGTCATTCTACGAGTGATTTTGATCGTTCTGCCCGTCAGCAACTGATTATTGCTGCCATTAAGGATAAACTTCTTTCCGCAAATGCTCTCACGAGTCCAAGCAAACTTCAAGCCCTCTATGCTGCAGTAACTTCCCATATCAAGACGGATTTGAGCCTGGATGAGCTTTTCAGTCTTGCTTTATTTGCGAAAGATCTTCCAAATGGTCACATACTCAGCTTCAATCTCAATGATGGATGCTTCCAGTCTGCTGCTTTCTGCACAACAGGAGGATTCCTCTATACTCCCGACAGAGAGCTTTTCGGCGGTGCTTCAGTCCTTTTGCCTGAAGGGGCTCATGCGGGGAAAATTTCTGAGTACTCCACAGTAAAATGATTCGCCAGTCTTATTTATAATTATCCCGAGCTCTATCTTGAGAAAGAAGAGATAACTATTGTAAATGCTACTCGAGTTACTGGTCTGGCAAATAAATTAGCGATGCGCTTAAAGAAACTCGGTTTCAATATACCTGAGAAAAATTCCATTTCTTCTACAAAGGATTCAATAGGAGCCTCGTCTATTCAATTCGTTTGGGACGACGCTGCCAAAGTGGGTGTTTCTCCGAGTAGTCCGTCACTTCGGGCTCTCCAGATATATGCCCCATTTGAAACGACTGCAGTTCCTGCTCTTCCGTATACCGAACTTGTTGGACCAAGAATTGAGATTATACTCGGAGATGACGCAGTGCGACTTCTCAAATAATTTTTCCCTATGACCCAGAATCCACGCCATCAAAAAATCTTGATGAATCCGAAGGAGTTCTTTGCTCTTCTTCGGAAGAAGCAAACCATTCAGCCAGGAGTTCTTATTGCCTATGCAATTCTCTCGCTCTGAGTTTTGGGACTTCTCTTTATTGGGTTAGTGTATCTTGTATTCTTAAGAGATCTTCCATCGATTCATGATATCGAGAATTCAACACTTCCAGAAAGTTCCGTAATTCGAGATAGAGACGGGAATGAGCTGTATTCAATTTTTTCTGGAGATGAGGGGAAGAGAACCTATGTATCACTCGATCAAATCTCTTCTCAAATCAAAGATGCGGTTGTTGCAACGGAGGACAAAACATTTTTTGAAAATCAAGGAATTGATGTTCGAGGACTTTTCCGGTCTGTTTTTAATTATATCTCTTGAAAAACTGAGAAAATCCAAGGAACATCCACTATTTCGCAGCAGCTTATAAAAATCACCTTTCTTTCGAGTGAGCGTTCTTTTGAAAGAAAGGTGAAAGAGGGATATCTCTCTTTTCGGTTAAATTCTGAGTATTCCAAGGAGAAGATACTGGAGCTCTATCTCAATAAAATATCTTTTGGAAATAATGCCTCTGGTATTGAGGAAGCGGCAAAGACCTATTTCTGAAAATCTGCCAAAGATGTTGGAGTTTTGGGGGCAACTATTCTCGCCTCTCTTCCAAAGGGGCCAACCTACTACTCTCCCTACAACCATCGAGATAGACTCATGGGGTACCTCTACGTCTACAAAGATGGAAAGACGGATGAAAAAATAACACTCGCTTCACCAGAGCGCCTTAAAGACTTCCGTCCTCTTGTTGAATCGTTCAAGAAAGTAGTTCGTGATTTTACGTTTGAGAGAATCAATGAGGAGGATGTGAAGATTTGTGGTCTCAAACAAGAATATCTCAAAGAAAAGTACTCTATTGATACTGCCGGATGTGCTCGTCTTGCTTATAAAGATATCCTCACTCTTTTGAATCATATCCGTATTTCCGCGTCGTCACTTGGAGTGGTTTCTCCTCCTGCTCCAGCTACTCAGACTGGAAGTACTCGTACCGTGAAAGTTTCTGAAAAAAAACCCGCAACATCCTCAAAGAATACTCTCACAGAGACTTCTATGGCGCTTGGTGAGACAGCCGCTCGAAAAACACTTGAGGGATATGCTATAGAATTTAATACTGGCCGGAAAGATTTTGTAGCTTCTCGTATGCTTGAAGATGCGAAAATTACCCCCGATGAATTTAAGGCAGTAGTAATTGATGGAATTGATTTTCAATTTCGAAGAAATCTTACGAGCATCAAGTATCCTCACTTTGTAATGTACGTGCAGGACTATCTCACGAAGAAGTATGGAGATGATTTCTTCGAGCAGGGAGGACTTCAAATCTATACGACTATTGATCCAAAGCTTCAGGATAAGGCCGAAGAACTCGTGAAGAAGCAGGCAAAAATAAACCGAGACAAGTATGGGGCTACGAGCGCAGCTTTGATAAGCCTCGATAACAAAACTGAACAAATTGTCGCGATGGTGGGAGGTCCAGACTACTATAATACTGCAGAGCAGGGGCAGGTAAACGTTATCACGAGTCTTCGTCAGCCAGGATCTTCCTTTAAGCCGATTGTCTACTCTCTTGCTATGGCGAAAGATGCCGTTGGTCCGGATACCCCAATCTACGATGTGGATACCAAGTTTTGATCGTGGGAGCCGGATAATTATGATAAGAAATTTCTCGGAAAGATGAAAATCCGAACGGCGCTTGACTACTCTCGAAATATTCCTGCTATCAAAATGTTCAAGGTTGCCTGAGGAGAGGAAGAAGTAGTGAAGCATGCCCGAACCCTTTGAATTGCCTCTCTCAGAGATGATGGAAAGTATGGAATGCCTCTTGCTATTGGTACGGGAGAGTTGAAACCAATAGAACTTGCTCAAGCATACTCCGTGTTTGCTGCTGGAGGTTGGAGAAAGGAGCCAGACCCGATTCTGAAGATTGTGGATAAAAAAGGAAACATCATCGATCAGTATGTTGAAACAAGTGGGAAATATGTATTTTCTGATGTAGCCTCATACCTTCTTAGCGTTATCCTTTCTGATAGTAATTCTCGTCCTGGATCATTTTGGAATAATGTTCTTACCCTAAAAGATCGTCCAGTGGCTGCCAAGACAGGAACATCAAATAAGGATGTGAGCGAGGGTTGAGTGAAGAAAATTCTCCCTCGCGATCTCTGGACTGCGGGATATACTCCTCAATACACGACCGTTGTTTGGGCGGGAAATGTTGATGGTTCAGAAACAAAAGGAACCTGTGATGGACTGAACTGCGCTGCACCTATCTGGAAAGAGTACATGGAATTTGCTCATAAAGGATTGCCGGTAATGCAATTCAAAAAGCCCGATGATGTGCAAAGTGCCACCATATCAACTATTACTGGAAAACTTGCAACGGAGAATACTCCAAGTGCAAATCGCATTACTGGACTTTTTGTAGTGAAGCCAACCAAGTATGAATCTGCGGGCAAAGAAGTTACGGTAGATTCTCTATGTAATGGAAAAGTTACGGAAGCAACTCCTTCTGAGGCTATACGCACTGGCGTTCTGGTAGATCTTGATCCTATAGTAGAGTCTTATGACCCTTCTTGGGTGACAGCAACTCGTCGATGGGCGGTGAGTGCGGCATCAGGTTCTGGTTGACTGGACTCTGGAGGGGGAGAGGGGTATATTACCAGTTATTCTGATACTCCGTGTGTTCGTCCTTCCGCTGATTCAGCAAAGATACAACTTCAAACGAGTCTGGTAGATGGGTCAAGTCGACCGTTGGGGAAATTTACCATCAAAGCACAATTTCAATCAGGAAATCCTATTGTACGATTTCGAGTGCTTCGATGAGACGCTCAGATTGCGACAGCAGTTCTGGATGAGCCTTCTGTAAAATGAGAACAATCGTTTGAGATAGTGGCGAATGCATCGTTTAATGGAACTCAGAGTATATCGGTTGTTGCTATTGATCAGTATGGGTATTCGGCTCGAAACTCTGCTTCCGTAACATTTGGTGGTTCCACGTCATGACCAAGTATTCAAATGAAGAATCCTTGAGAGAATGATTCGACCATCTCTCTGTATGAAGGGCAAACAGCAAATATACGTTTCACTGTTTCTGATCCGGTTGAGCTTTCGGCAGTGAATCTCTATATTGACGGTGAATTATATAAGATTCTTTGAGCACAGCTTGAGGAGTATGCCGTTCCCATTGGAGCAGATCTTGCCCCAGGAAAGTACTCACTGGAGCTTCGAGCTACGAGCGCCTCCCGCATGAAAGTATCAAAACAATTGGAACTAGAAATACTCCGAAAATAGCGTAGCCTGTAAAAAATCCCCCTTCTTCAGAAGGGGGATTTTTTTTAGGATAATTATCCTCCAAACACGCTGAAGTCTCCTCCAGATTGTCCACCTGATGATGGAGCTCCACCACTGCGACCTCCACCCTGGTATCCACCAGAAGAGCTTCGCCCTCCTTGATATCCACCTCCGGAAGAAGTACCTCCGCCCTGGTATCCTCCACGACCTCCTCTATTACCACCCTGGTATCCTCCACCAGAACTCGCAGCTCCTCCATCGCGTCCATATCCACCACCACTGCGACCTCCACCCTGGTATCCACCAGAAGAGCTTCGCCCTCCTTGGTATCCACCAGAAGAGCTTCGCCCTCCTTGATATCCACCTCCGGAAGAAGTACCTCCGCCCTGGTATCCTCCACCAGAAGACTCATTTGAGTAGTATCCTCCACTTCCACTTCCACGACCACCTCGATATCCTCCACGACCACCTCTTCCTCTACCACGACCTCCACCCCCACCGAATCCTCGTCGAGGATCCTCGGGAATACGCTCTACTTCATTTCCCTCAAGATCGATTTGCTTGATGACAATCTTATTTCGTTTTTCAACGTTACGAAGCATCATTTTTTCACTTGGAGAAACAAACATAACGGCTCGCCCCTCGGCACCAGCTCGTCCTGTTCGTCCTATTCGGTGAATGTACGCTTCTGGATCTTCTGGTACATGAAAATTGATAACAAGATCAATGTCATTCATGTTCAATCCTCGAGCTGCAACATCGGTAGTTACAAACACCTGTACTTCGTTGTCCTTGAATGCCCGAAGCGCTCGTGTTCGATGACGTTGCTCCATGTCTCCATGAAGGAATCCTGCAGCAACTCCGTTATCCATAAGCACACGAGCAAGATGCTCAGTTTCATGTTTTGTACGACTGAAGACGATGACTTTTTTTCCTGCAGCTTCATCAATGTATTTTTTGAGCAGAGCAAATTTATCAAATGTTTCAACCTCAATGAAGGAGTGGTCAATTTTTGCTACAGTAACCTCTTGAGTTGCCTTTATGTTTTCATAGTTATCTCCTACATATTTTCCGAGAAGTCGTTTCATCTCTTCGGGAATAGTCGCACTGAAAGTCATAGACTGCTCAACCTTTGGAAGATGTCCCCAAATGTAGTCAATATCATCAACAAACCCCATATCAAGCATTCTATCACACTCATCGAGTACGAAGTATTTTACCTGTGCAAGGTCGATAAACCGCTTATCAATCAAATCAATGAGTCGTCCTGGAGTGGCGATGACAATCTGCGGCCCCATATCAATATTTTCTCGCTGTTTTTTGAAGCTTGTCCCTCCAACAAGAACCGTTGATCGGAGTCTCATTCCATCGGAAAGATTAAATACTTCATCTCGAATTTGACTTGCAAGCTCTCGAGTTGGAGCGAGAATAATTGCCTGTGGGCGACGTACTCGTCCATCTACAAGTTCAAGAAGAGGGATAACAAAAGCTGCTGTTTTCCCCGTTCCAGTCTGAGATTGTCCAACGATATTTTTTCCAGAGAGAGCAAGATCAATTACTTGTTCTTGGATAGCTGTTGGAGTAACGTATCCTTTTTTTGCAAGAGCTGATTTAATTTCATCTTGCAGTTTCATTTCGCTAAATAGCATGTTTTCGAAAGGTTAAGCCCTTCTCAAACACTACCGCGAGAAAGGCATTATACAATATAGGTTTGGCACACGTTGATCGCACCATTTCGATCCTCGTATTTTTCAATGGTAGATTGAATATGACCACGGAGAAAATCCGTGAGGCTCTGTCCTTTTTGCTCAAGAATGAATTCTATTTTCTTCTTTTGAGCATCGGTGAGGTAGAAGTTAACTGCAGCAGTGAATTTTTTTCGGTCAGTCATACGGAAAAGATTATACGGAGAGTATAATCATACTGTAGACAATGTCACTTCAAAAATTATTTCACTTCCTTCAATCGAGCGGCTTTTCCACGAAGAGCGCGAATAAAAGCAATGTTCTTGTGACGAACTTTAAACGATCGAAGAACCTCGATTTTAGAGATAGTTGGAGAGTGAATAGCAAAAATCTTTTCAATTCCAATTCCATCTACATCTTTTCGTACAACGATTGTTTGTTCAAGAGGACTTTTTCCACGAGTGTGGATAACAAGACCTTTGAATTTTTGGGTACGAGTTTTTTCACCATCTTTGATGGTCTGGTGAACCTCAACTTCCATTCCAGTACGAATCTGAGGAACATTTTCCCGAAGGAATGGCGACTGAATCGCGCGAACAAGTGCTACGTTTGACATGTGTAATTCTAAAAAATTTTGGTATTTCCCAAAAGCCGCGGACATCATATAAACAACGCTTCGAGAGTCAAATTTAAGTCAGGGTTTTTGCCTTGATATTTATTGACGTTCGATGGTTCGACGCAACATTTTTGATTCTGCTGTGGTATGACTGAGTGTTGATACGAGTGCCATAGCAAATTCTCCAGATACTTCTGACTCAAGAGAATCAAAAGTAGCACGTATTCCGTCTATGAATGGAGTATCGCTTTTCCCATGGAGAGCTTCTATATTTGCATGCATAAAGCGAAGCAGCGGAGAGAGAGTGTTCATAAGTGCGGAGAATTTGAGCCTTTCACGTATAAGTATATATTTCCAAGAATGAAAGCAAGTTTTCCCGAGAGAAGGTTTTGAATCTTGAAATTTAATATTCGAATCGTATGCTTGAGATATTCTCACATTTTCATGCATGAAGTTTTCTCCAATTTTTCTCGCGCTTTCTCTCTCAGCTCTTCTTGTCTCTTGTACGGAGACCAAAACTCCGCAGGCACCGGTATGAGCTCATATACCAACACAAACGGAAGGTAATTCTCCTGTTGCGGAGAATACTCCAGAGAGTACGACTCAGGAATGATCAAAGACCCAGACGATTCAGTATGATTCTCCTGCCTGAAATGAGCAGATGGGAGTTTCTCTTGTTCTTGATGGAAAGAAGATAACGCAGGTCAAAATTCGACCAATGGCAACACATCCAATTTCTACTAAATGGCAAAATGCTTTCGCCAAAGAGATAGAAAATCGAGTAGTTGGCAAAGAAATTGGTTCCCTCTCTCTTGATGCTGTTGCTGGTGCGAGTCTGACGACAGCCGCCTTTGAGCAATACGTGAAACAGCTCTAATGCAGCAGGCATCAATTGATGCGCTCTGAACCCGATTGCGCGTTTGTATTGACGATGAAGATACGCATCAGTGGTCCATTACATGGAAGGCCATTGAGCAATTTGTATGAGAGTTTGATGCTCGATACTCCCGATTCCGACCATGAAATTGGCTTCATTCTCTCAATAAAAATCGTTCGGGAATTCTCGATGAACATGCTCACGCTATGCTGGACTTCTCACTTCGTCTAGCAAAACTTACGGAATGACGATTTGATCCAACTATTTGACCGAGACTCAGTGCTCTCGGGTATTGACTCTTGGAAGAAGCTGATTTTTCTTCTTCATCAGTTCCAGGGTATACTCAAGTGCATATTGAAGGAAATAGAGTATGGCTTGAAGGAAATTCGAAAATTGAGTTTGGTTGAGTAGGGAAGGGGTACGCTCTGGATATAATCGCTTCTATTTTAGCGCCGTACCCGAGATTCTTGATTGACTTCTGAGGAGATATTTTTGCTCGATGAGGATGGAAAGTAGGGCTGGAACATCCTAATAACCCCTCTCTTGCGGTAGGGTATGTAGAGTTAGAAAATGGATCCCTTTGTGCCTCATCTGGATATAAGAGGAAATTCGGGACTTCTCATCATATTCTTGATGCAAGAAAAGGAGAGAGTGCATCGCATATCTGGGGAACATTCATCGAAGCTCCTTGCTCCTTGGTAGCGGATTGATTTGCAACTGTTTGTCACATTCTCCCTCCAGAGGAATCGACAGCGCTGTTTTCTCAGAAAATATTTCCAGAGTTTCCTGCTTTTGAGGGGGTTGTATTTGAAAGGGAGGATTGTGCATTTCAATCTTCGGGATCGAAAATTTCTCTTTTTACGCTATAGTAACTTTTTCTCTTTTTATGACAGTAAAAATACAGGCTTCTTGGTATGAAGCACTGCAAACGGAATTCGAGAAAGAATACTGGACTGAGCTTACTCATTTTGTGCGAGATCAGTATCAGCGTGTTTCATGTTTCCCGCTGCCGAAGCATATTTTCCGTGCCTTTGATATGACCCCACTTCCAGATGTCAAGGTAGTGAT
>JAVKLK010000033.1:0-63022 GCA_031539165.1 Patescibacteria group bacterium
AGGAAGAAGGAAGAGTTTTGTTTTAGAACACTCCTATTGTATCACCCCCCCCCCCCCCCGTCAAGGGGGAGAATAATGAAAACAGATTGTATTTTCTTTTAGTAGCACTATTTTTAGAATTGTTTCCTCTACTTCTTTTTCATTGCCATGTCTCCCAATCTTTCTCTTCTCTCCCGATCATACGACCTCCGAGGCGTCTATGGCTCAGAAATCGACGAATCATTTTTTGAAAATATTGGGAAAGCTCTCGGAACTTGGGGGCCAGAAGGGAAAATTGTTGTCGGAGGTGATGCTCGGCTTTCTACCCCTTCTCTCAAAAAAGCACTTTCAGATGGACTACGATCTGTTGGAAGAGATGTGATTGATTTGGGCATTATATCAAGTGATATGCTTCAATATGCAACCATTGCTTACGCCGAAGAGATTGCCCTGGGAGTTATGGTAACAGCAAGTCATAACCCAAAAGAATACAATGGCTTTAAAGCATGCCTAAAAAATGCGCGCGCCATAAATCTCAAAGAAATTGGCTGAATTCTTGCAAAGAGTATAGAAACCGCTTCTTGGTTATCACCAAAAGGTCTCGGCTCACTCGAACAACGCAATCTTCTCCCTCTTTGGATTGAGCGAATTTCATCATTTCTCATGTCTGACGTGAGTCATCTCAAAGTTGTTGCAGATGCAGGAAATGGAACAGCTGGAGTATTTATGGAGGCCCTCGCTCATAAGCTCGGCTTTGAACTCATTCCCCTCTATTTTGAACCAGACGGGAATTTCCCCAACCATCATCCATCGCCAATCGAATCAAAAAACATGCAAGACCTTATTCAGAAGGTTCAGGAAGTCGGAGCTGATATCGGAGTAGCGTTTGATGGAGATGCTGACCGTGCCGTACTCTGCGATGGAAGTGGAAGCATTATTGGCGCATCCATTACCATGGCTGCCATCGCAGAACTGTTCCTCCTCGAAAACCCAGGAAAAACGATTATCTACAATACTGTTACAAGTCGCATCGTTCCAGATACGGTTGCCCAGCTTGGAGGGAAATCCATTCGGGAAAAAGTTGGCCACGTGTATATAAAAGATCGAATGTCTCAAAATTCGGATGTTGTTTTTGCTGGAGAACATTCCAGTCACTACTTCTTCCCAAGTCTTTGAAATATGGACTCTGGAGTGATTGCTTTTCTTCTCTTTCTCGAATACATGGGGCAATTCGAGTGCAGTGCTCAAGCAGTCCGAGAAAAATTTACAAAATATTCTGCCATAGAAGAAACGAATTTCCGAGTGCGAAATGTTGCGGAAGTATTGAATTTCCTTTCGGATAGATACAAAGATGGCTATCAAGAACACCAAGATGGAATGTTTGTATCGTATGAGGATTGGTGGTTCAGTGTGCGTCCAAGTTCTGGAGAACCACTCATCCGTGTTAATATAGAAGCAACGAGTTCGGAGCTTCTTCGAGAGAAAGCGGAAGAAATTCTCTCGCAAATTCCTCAATTTCACGTATAACATCCTGAGTTATCCTTCCAAAACGTGAATCTTTCTCTTGAAGCACTCCTCGCAGAAAATGCCGACCTCAAGCGCAAACTTGAGGTGAGTCGTCGTTGGATGGAACGAGAGGTCCGAGAAAGTGCCCACAAAATTGCGGCAAAGCGAGTAGGGAAAATGAGTATTGGCGCGAGAGATTCTTTTCTCGAAGAAAACCAAGAAGAAATCATTGCGAATCGTATCCGATCCTATTTTGGAGAGCTTCTCTTGCTTAATGCTCCCAAAAATACTGTAGAACATCTCGTCGATTCAGAGATTAGTTATTTTTCTCTCTCCAAGCTCTCTTCTGGGGATGGCATAGGAGTAGTGAGTTCCTATACTAAGATTCTCGATAGCCTCATAGAATCAGCTATTACCAATCAATTCCGAAAGTTCGTATCCAAACAAGGACCCGTGATTCTTCGTTCAAATGATCCTCTAGAAAAAGCACTTCACCTCGTTATCACCAAGAAGTACACGCTTTCCACCGG
Organism: Patescibacteria group bacterium; assembly: GCA_031539165.1. GTDB lineage: Bacteria > Patescibacteriota > Gracilibacteria > BD1-5 > UBA2023 > CAIVSN01. Next base: position 2,016 of record JAVKLK010000033.1, read on the forward strand.
TCGTCTCTACGGACTCTTGAAGGCTATCAAAAAAAATGAACCCCTTTTAGAGTTTGGAAAGTGTTTTGCTCGATATCTAGAAAAATATCCGAGTCTTGGAGGTTTTCTCCTCTCTGATGCTTTTTTTGTTCCCTACTCAAATCTTATTGAGGGGGAAGTATTCGGGGGGAAAAGACATACAGGAAAAATATCCAAAGAAGAAACGGAATCGGTTCGAGAACTTCTGGTTGGATGATTCAAAAATAAAGACGGTCTTCTCTATCAGTTTCTGAGTCAGATGAGCGTCATATAACTAGAGCACTTCCTTTAGTTCTTCCAGCTCATCTTGGGTAAAATAGGCAAGTATGTTCATAAACTGCTCTTGCTGACGAACTGGCATATCGGATGCGCGGATTTTTGTTTCGATAGGTACTTCAACAAGAACCTCTGTTACAGAGAACATGATTTATTTTGATTTTTGTATAGAGTTGAGCGTGCTGAGTATTCAGCAAAGGAAAACAAATATTTTTGAGGAAACTCTCGAATATCTGTCGATGAATTTATTAAAACACAAACAATAATATATGTCAATAATTCTCTGAATCGATCCGGGAACCACTACTGTTTGATACGCGGTAATCCGATTGGAGTGAAGAAAACGCTCGATTGTCGATATCGGAGTAATTCACACACCCCCAAAGGCAGATCTTTCATTGAAACTTCTTGACATTGGAGCGGATATCGAGTCGCTCGTTCGAACCCATTCCCCGGAAATATGCTGAGTGGAGCGATTATTTTTTGGGACAAACATAACAACAGCTATTGATGTGGCTCATGGACGCTGAGTTATTCTTCATACTCTCACACGACTTTGAATCCCCCTTCGGGAACTCAATCCAATGGAAGTAAAAAAAGGCATCTGTGGGAATGGGAGAGCCCCAAAAACCCAAGTCCAAAATGCTCTCAAGCTCCTTTTTGCACTCGATACCATACCAAAACCCGATGATGCGGCAGACGCGCTCGCAATTGCCTATATTACCAGCCTCTCCCTCGAAATTCACTGATTGTCCTAGCTTGAATTTTGCGAACTATTCCTATACTGGAGGCCTTACACTATTTTACGGCTGAACTTTTCTTTTATGCATATCACCTCAGATTCCATTCGAACCAAGTATCTCGAATTTTTTGGAACAAAAGCGCACGCCGTCATCCCTTCTGCTCCACTCATACCAGAAAATGATCCTTCAGTTCTCTTCAATACAGCAGGAATGCAGCCTCTTGTTCCTTACCTTCTTGGAGAAAAACATCCTATGGGGAAACGAATTGCTGATGTTCAAAAATGCGTCAGAACCGGGGATATTGACGACGTAGGAGACAACACTCACCTTACATTCTTTGAAATGCTCGGGAATTGGTCTCTCGGTGATTATTTCAAAAAGGAATCTATTGAATGGTCTTGGGAATTTCTCACTTCCGCAGACTGGCTGGGGCTCGACCCAAAGATGATAAGCGTGACTGTGTTTGAAGGGGATGAAAATGCCCCTCGAGACGAAGAATCAGCGACAATATGGAAGTCTCTCGGTATGCCAGAAGGACGAATTGCCTATCTTCCTGCAGAAGACAACTGGTGGGCAGCAGGACCGACTGGGCCTTGCGGACCAGATACTGAAATTTTTTATTGGGTGGGTGAAGGACTCCCTCCGGAAGGATCAAACAAAGGTACCGATAGTGCCAATTGGATGGAGATATGGAACAATGTGTTCATGCAATACAACAGAATTGATGCCACAACACTTACTCCACTCCCTGCACCTTGTGTAGACACGGGTATGGGACTTGAACGAATCACCGCAACCCTAAACGGAAAAACAACCGTCTACGATACAGATATATTTGCTGAAGTACTTGCTTCCATCAAAAATCTCGTTGGAGACCACTATCAAGAAACATCCGCTCGAATCGTTGCGGATCATGTACGAGCTGCAACCCATATGATTGCCGACGGAGCAACTCCGAAGAATGTGGATCAGGGGTACATCCTTCGACGGCTTATCCGACGAGCTATTCGAGAGTTCTACAAGATGAATTACTCCAAGCCTGCTCTTGTACAGATTGCTGAGCTCTACATTGCAAAGTTTAGTCCAGTGTACGATTCCATTCGCACTGGAGCACAAAAAGTTCGAGATGAACTCACAAAAGAAGAGGAGAAGTTTACTCGAACGCTCGAACAAGGGACTCGTGAATTTGAAAAAATTGTTCGAGGAATGCAAGAAGCTGCCCAAAAAACCGGACAAACAATCACCCATATCTCCTGACAGAGAGCCTTTACACTCTTTGATACCTATGGATTCCCTTTTGAAATGACGGCAGAAATGGCGAAGGAGCAGGGATTCACGGTTGATAAAACTGGCTTTGAACAAAAATTTGCCGCACACCAAGAACTTTCTCGAACTGCCTCAGCGGGAATGTTTAAGGGAGGGCTCGCCGATCAATCTGAAAAGACTACCGCTCTTCACTCCGCTTGTCACCTCATGCTTGCGGGACTCCGAAAGGTGCTTGGAGAACATGTGGCACAAGCAGGATCCAATATCACAGAAGAGCGACTTCGGTTTGACTTCACCCATCCAGATAAGATGACTCCTGAGCAAATTGCAGAAGTAGAAGCCTATGTAAATGAGGCGATTCAATCTGAACTCACCGTTACGCTCGGGGAAGAAGCAAAGGAACAGGCAAAAAATCGAGGCGTTTCAGGGTCTTTCTGGGAAAAATACCCTGATGTCGTCAAGGTATACAAAATGGTTGGTGCAAACGGAGTTGTCTATTCAGAGGAACTTTGTGGAGGCCCTCATGTAGCAAACTCAAAAGATATGGGGAAATTCCGCATCACCAAGGAAGAATCTTCAAGCTCTGGAGTTCGAAGAATTAAGGCGGTATTGGAGTAAATTACACCTTCAATCTCACCTCCCGTACTTCTTGTGACTTCTCACGAGCGGCTTTTGTTCCAGAAAGCAGACCGAAACTTATCGTCGAGAGAATCCATGACAGCTCGTAGAGAAGGGGGATTCGGTAAAAAGGGTTTTGACGTACCTGCGCGATTCATGCACAGGCAGCAACAAGTCCGAATAGGAGAATTGGACTATACGGTCCATACTGCCACATTCCGAGAGCAAAAAGCAGAGTAAGGACAATCCCCTGCTCCACCGCTAATACGTGGGGTGATTTCCCCGGGAAAAAATATTGAGGAAGGAAAAGAATATTCAATCCAGGAATATAGATGAGATATGGCGAAAGTGGGCTCGCAGAATCGGTGAAATACTTCTTAAGCCTTGCGTCAAGCTGGGCTTGTGAGTCCGACACCTGTTGAAGTATGTGGGAAAAGTTCAGATGATGCTGTTTATTAAAGGAAACTTTAAGCACTTGCCAAAGGTATTGAGGAATTGTTTGAACAAAAGCCATCACATCATGCCCAGATGGTAAAACAGTGGCAAATCAGAGAAAATGAGGGGTTTTCCCCATCAAAAGAAATACTGCCGTACTCACAAACAAAAACACATATCCAAATAGCAAGACCAGCGCTACGTTATCCCCCTGGAGAAAGCTGATGACTGCTATAAAAATTAGGATAAACCATGTACTGGTACGACATCATACGTCAGCAAAAGCATGCTGCTTTGTGGTGAACAAAGAAAATACTGGGATAAATGCGGTTATAATTTGAACTCTCTCATATTCTTGGAGCCCTTGAACATCAATGGAATCCTTTTCCATAAGCCATGAGTACTGACTCGATGCCTCTTGTCCATGAAGAGCTCGATAGGCAGAGATAAGAATTGCAAGAAGGTATGCTCCATAAGCTCCGAGAAGCACAAGCCGATCGAGCGAGAGAGAAAGAGCAGGAATCACAAAGGTTAAAAGATCCGAAAGGAACCAATGATGCACAAAAAGAAATATCCCCGCCAAGGCAAGCAGTCGAACCGCATGCTTGGCATGATTTCGAACAAACGGATGGGAAAGGTTTGGATTGTGTCTGGCAAGCAGAAACAGCGGAGCAAGGAAGAAATAGCTTATTGCCGCGTTAACTCGGTCTTTTTGAGAATTGGTGTTCATGGAAGTAGTTTATCATAGAATTTCAAAAAAATCACCAAACACTGCTTGAGTTTTGATGATTTCATGTTGGAATTATTTTTGGTTGCGGAGGTTCGAATCGAACGAACGACCTCCAGGTTATGAGCCTGGCGAGCTACCACTGCTCTACTCCGCGGAATACATACTAAGCCTTGCAAGAATCCAAAATCAAGGAAGGCGCAGACATTATGGAGATAAGTCCAAAAACTGCAAAAGATTTGGTGCCAATGAGTGGAGTCGAACCACCGACCGCAGGGGTATGAATCCTGTGCTCTACCGCTGAGCTACATTGGCAAGTGCGCAGAAGAGTATACAAAAGATTTCAAGAGTCAATTTTTCATTGACTTCTCATCGCTTTACCCTATCATTCGCGCGTCTTTTTTGGACCTTCTTTTTTTATTCTATTTATGGCCATCGCGACCGACCTAAAAAATATCCGAAATTTCGGTATTTGTGCGCATATCGACGCAGGAAAAACAACTACTTCAGAACGTATTCTCTTCTACTCAGGAAAATCCCACAAAATTGGTGAGGTTCATGATGGAGCGGCGACTATGGACTGGATGGAGCAAGAAAAAGAGCGTGGTATTACCATCACCTCTGCAGCCACTACAACAAGCTGGAAGGGTACTCAGCTCAATCTTATTGATACCCCAGGTCACGTTGACTTCACTATTGAAGTAGAGCGATCTATGCGTGTTCTAGACGGAGCAGTTGCGGTATTCGATGCTTCTCAGGGAGTTGAGCCACAATCAGAAACCGTTTGGAAACAAGCAGATAAGTACGGAGTACCTCGAATTGCCTTCGCAAACAAGATGGACAAGACAGGAGCTTCATTCCAAATGACTCTTGATTCTATCAAGGAGCGTCTTACTGGACCAAATAAAATTCTTCCAATTCAACTTCCTATTGGAGAAGAAAGCGATTTCACGGGTATTATCGACTGTGTAGAAAAGAAGGCATACACATTCGAAGGGAAAATGGGAGAAAATGTTATTGAAATTGCTATACCAGACTCTCTCAAGGCAAAAGTTGATGAGATGCACGCGGCAATCGTAGAAAAAGCAGCGGAGCAGAGCGAGGAGCTCATGAACAAGTTCTTTGATGCTGGGACACTCACTGTTACAGAAATCAAGCAAGGACTTCGAAAGGGGGTTGTCTCTGACTCTATCTACCTGTTGATGTGTGGTTCATCTCTCATGAATAAGGGAGTTCAGCTCATTCTCGATGCAGTAGTTGACTACCTTCCTTCTCCAAACGACGTAAATGAAGGAACCATCAGTGGACTTGATGCAAACGATGAGTCAAAGACTCTCACATTCAGACAGGAAGCAAGCGAGCCTCTTTCTGCTCTCGCCTTCAAGATCATGACGGATCCATTTGTAGGACGAATCACCTTTGTTCGTGTGTACTCAGGAACACTCAAGTCAGGAAGCTACGTTCTCAATCCAATTAGCGGACAAAAAGAGCGAATTGGACGACTTCTCCAGATGCACGCAAATCAGCGTCAAGAAATCGATGAAATTCCAGCAGGAAACATCGGTGCGGTTATTGGACTCAAGGATACAAAGACAGGAGACACTCTGTGTGAAGAGACAAAGGCAGTTATTCTTGAGCGAATGGAATTCCCAGAGCCAGTTATCTCTATCGCGGTAGAGCCAAAAACAAAGGCAGACCAAGAAAAAATGGGAATGGCCCTGAATAAGCTTGCAGAAGAAGATCCTTCATTCCGAGTTTCTACGAATTCAGAAACTGGTCAGACTATCATGGCAGGAATGGGAGAACTTCACCTTGAAATTCTCGTAGATCGAATGAAGCGTGAGTTCAAAGTAGAAGCAAACGTTGGAGCACCTCAGGTTGCCTACCGAGAAACTATTACTCAGGCAGTAAAAGATCAACAAGGAGTTCACAAGAAGCAATCTGGAGGACGAGGACAGTTCGGAGACGTTACTATTACTTTTGAGCCAATCACTCCAGAAGAACGACGAGCAGATCCAGAAGGACTTGCTGAAGAGAATGTATTCGTGAATAAGATTGTCGGAGGAGTGGTTCCACGAGAATTCATTCCTGGTATCGAAAAGGGTCTTAAGAAAGCATACTCTCGAGGAATTATTGCTGGATATCCTATCGTTGACGTAAAGGCAACTCTTACTTTTGGTAGCTACCACGATGTTGACTCAAATGAGCTTTCATTCCAACTCGCAGCAATCAAGGCATTCCGAAATGCTGCTGCTAAGGCAAAACCAGCACTTCTTGAGCCTATCATGAAGGTTGAGGTAAATACTCCAGAAGAATACATGGGAGATGTTCTCGGAAATTTGAACTCAAAGCGAGGACAGATTACTGAGATGACCGAGCGAGGAATGGCAAAAATCCTTCGAGCGTTTGTTCCACTTTCTGAAATGTTCGGATACTCTACTGATCTGAGATCTATGTCTCAAGGACGAGCAACCTATGTTATGGAGTTCTCTCACTATAACCAGGTTCCTTCAAACATCACTGAGAAAATCCGAGCAGAGCGAGGAGTGAAGTTTGAAGAAGACGAAGAGTAGACAATTTCCTCTCCTGTGAAGTAATAAAGCCCGGCATTGCCGGGCTTTATTACGCTTCAGTGGAATTTTCTTAGAAAGATATATACTGGATTCAGGTTAAGCCTTCTTTTAAAAAAAATTAAATTCCCCATGATAATTTACTCTGATTTCTCTAAAACCATTACTTGACCACTGGGAGTATCAACATGGTCGAGCGTAGCAAAGAGTTGACTCCTTTGAAGTGAGTATGCTCAGAAGCGAGACCAGCTCTACGCAGAAAATATTGGTTACGAGCAAGCTGGAAATATTGAGAAAACAAATGCATGGTTTCGAAACCATGCAACACTAATGATAGAATACGGATTATCCAAAGTCCATATAGAGCAAATAGTCCGCTCTGAGAATTATCTCCCAAGAGATGGATTTTCCAGTTTTATAGAAAAAATTAGAGCAAAGCATATACCGCTCATAATTGTAACTTCAGGATTTACCAACTTCATCGAGGCATGGTTTCAGGTACACGGATTCCCAACAGAAAATATCACTCTCTATGGGAACACATTTTCTTTTGACCAAAATTGAAAAACAAATGGACTCGTTGGAATATCTCGCACTCCTCTAGATAAGTGGACTGAAGTTCCTCTATCTTCGGAAGAAAGCATCTATATTGGAGATGGGCATCGAGATTTACCTCCTTCAATTCCCACAAAACACTATACTACATACTGATTCTCAGACTCCGCATTCATGATAAACCTCTGAACTGAGGGAAGTTTCCATGATATTCAACTATAAAAACTTTTTATCCTGCCTCCATCACAAACATTTTCCCAAAATAAAATCCCCTTGTTCTCTATGCTCAGGGGGATTTTATATTTCAAATTATCTACTCTTCACTCGACTTCGGGCGCATCAGAGGAAAAAGCACCACATCTCGGAGATTATTCTGTTCCGTAAGAAGAGCCACGATTCGATCAATTCCCATCCCCCATCCAGAAATCGGAGGCATTCCGTGCTCCATGGCTCTGACAAACTCAGCATCTCCTGTCATGGCCTCCTCATCTCCAGAAGCAGCCGCTGCCTCTCCTTGAACAAAGCGCTCTGCCTGATCAATCGGATCCACGAGCTCGGAGTAGGAATTCACCAACTCCCATCCATTGATAACCAACTGGAAGGCATCCGCTTGATTTGTATGAGTATCATTTCTTCGGGCAAACGGCTTCAATATGATTGGATAATTATACAAGAAAGTCGGATTGATAATCTTTGGACGAGACATTTTCTTGTATAAGTAGTCAATGAGCGTGGTGAGTCCCATCTGGTCCATTCCTTCTATAACAATCCCTTTCGATCGTATATCAGCACGCAAAGATTCTACCTCGGTGTACACAGATACATCAATTCCGGTATCCTTTTTTACAAGCTCGATATAGTCAAGCTTTGCCCAAGGAGTGGTGAAATCCACCGGCACCAACTCATTCGACTTATTCAGAATATTTCTCTTTCGATCAAGACCAAGCGTATCGAAAAGATAGTCAAACATTTTCTCGGTAAAGGCGATATTGTCTTTGTACGTCCAGTATGATGCGTTATGTTCAAGATGAAGGTGTTCTGGAAGATGAGACGGATCCATGCCTTCATTTCGGAAGGCTTTTCCAAGCTCAAAAATCTTCTCCATCCCAGCAATATTCATGAGTTTCAGAGGAATTTCATGAGAAATTCTCAGAAACACATCGATATCAAGGGCGTTCTGATGAGTAATATACGGCCTTGCTGCTGCTCCAGTTGCAGCATTCGTAAGCACCTGTCATTCAATTTCAGTAAATCCTTCTTTCCAGTAAAACTCTCGCAGTGTCCTGATGAAGTCAGATCGGAAACGGAAGCGTTTCATTGCCGATTCATCCGTTATGAGATCCAAATGACGCTCTCGATACTTCATCTCTTCATCAGCAATTCCATGAAATTTCTCTGGAAGTGGGCGAAGCGCCTTCCCCAAGAAAGTAAACTCAGAAACGAATACGGTAAGTTCTCCTTTATGAGTACGAAACAATTCTCCTTTTACTCCAATAAAATCACCCAAATCAAGGAGTTTTTCCGAAAATTTAAACGCAGAAATTTCATCCTCTCCAGAGCCAACACTCCCAACTGACCCATTTGCCGTTGTGATAGAGCAGTTTTCTTTTGAAAACATAATCTGAATTCGCCCTGACTCATCCTGGAGATGAGCAAAAGCAATTTTTCCGAAGGTTCGATAGAGTACAATTCGTCCAGCAGTGATAGTATCAACCACGGGAGATGCAATTACATCCTCCACTGTCCGGAACTCCCCCGCTCGATTCAAAATAGAGTCGACGGAGTGTTCTTTGGGGAACGTCTCAGGGTATACTGGCACTCCTAACGTTCGGATTCTCTCAAGTTTTTGGCGGCGAACCTGCATTTCGTCGTTCCCTGACATATGGCTTTGTAATGAGGAAATAGAAGGACTCATCCTAGCAAATTTTCTAGGAAAGTCAAAAATGAGGTCACCGGGAAATTCTCTGCACTGTATCCTCTGAGAAAATACTTCCGCTTGCACCAAGGATTCGTTCTGGTACAATCCAAGTATGAGACCTTTAGATAATCCCGTTCTCGTTGCAGCATACAAGCATGTACTCCAGCTGCTCCAAAAGGTAAAGCATTACCCGTACCACAACATTGGGCACACCCTCGATGTCTTTCGACGGGCTCGAGAACTCGCAAAATCGGAGCATATTTCTCCAGAGGAAGAAGAAGATGTGCTTCTTGCAGCACTCTTTCATGACACTGGTTTTATCGAGTCGTATTCGAAGAATGAGGAAATCGGGGTACGAATCGCTCGAGACTGGCTCACGCTCCAGTGACATCCAAAAACGAGAATTGCCCGAGTTGAATCACTCATTCTTGCCACCACTCCATTCTCAAAAACAAAGTCTGTCCTTGAGCAGATTATTCAAGATGCGGATTTGGATAATTTTGGGAGAGATGATTGTTTCCAGAAGATGCAAAAGGTAGAAGAGGAACTTCGAATCATGACCCCACTGGACACACGTTCCATCTATACTATATTTCGCAAGCTTCACCACGAATTTCGATTTCAGACAAAGACATCAATCCGGGAGCGTCAAGCAAAAAAATTCAGAAATGCGATTCGATTTGATCGAATCTATGAACACGTTCTTTCTCAGGAAAGCTCCGAAGTATCTCTTCCTATCATAGTCTAGGCATGATCTATCAATGAAACGAATTCTCTCCACAATCGCCCTTATCTTTACTCTTGGAACATGAATTGATGTTTCTGCCAATTTCAGCTATCCATTTTGAGAGATAGCAAAGCCAAGCTGTAGGAAAGAAGCCTGGTCTACACTGCAGGCAGACTGCAAGATGCCTCTCCCAAAAATTTCTGGGGCAGACTATATGAAATACAAAAATGATTCCTCATTCCGAAGAATCTACACCGTACTCTGGGGGGCAACCTACGACTACGGATGGGATGTTGGTTTGGGAAGTCATCTCGGGGTAGATATAGCTACCTCTGAAGGAACTCCCGTACTTGCTATCGGAGCGGGGAAAGTAATACAAGCCGGAAAGGCGAGTGGCTGGGGGAACTTCATTACCATCGCTCATACCCTTGTTGATAAAACGACTCTTTTTTCAAACTACGCACATCTCTCCGAAATCCAGGTAAAGGTGGGAGATATCGTTCAACAGGGGCAAGTAATAGGAAATGTCGGGAATACTGGAAACTCCTACGGAAATCACCTCCACTTCCAAATCGATATCACTGACCAACTGCACCCGTATTATTATTCAAAATGTGGAGCAGGGAAAAACCCTATCGATCTCGTGAACAAAGGAGAGTGTCGCTCGTTCCTCCTCTCCAATACTATCGATCCAATAGCATTTCTCGAAAATGGCACACTCAGCACAAGCGCACCAACAGCCGAAACCATTGAAACTATCAAACAGAAGCCGAGCATTATAATTGAGAAAAAATCCATTAAGTCACGAGAAGAAATTCTTAATGAAGAGGCAGAAGAATATCTCAAAAGCTATAACGTACTCATTGGATTGCCCGCAAAGGGAATGACAACTCTTGTTGGAAGGCCGCTTGATATAACGATACGCGCAGAAGATTTCAACAAAAATCCAAGTATCAAAAATCTCCCCGGAGCTGGACTGAAGATTGTTGTAGATGAGTCAAAGGGGACAATGAGCGCTTCAAATATTACTCAACTTTTTTGAGGAAAACGAACCATCCAATTTATTCCAAAATCTCCCGGGGTAACCCCAATACGATTCGTGCTCTGAAAGAGAGAAATTGCAAAAGGAGTGATTTCTGTTCTTCCGAAAGGACAGAATGTTACAACAAATCAAGTGGAGATACGCGCTACTGCAAAACCCTACCTAGGACAGGAGTATGATGCCTATATTGCCCCACTTTCTGCATATGGATCATACATTGGGAATCTCCCCTATAGAGAAAGATACATCCTTGAGGTAGTGAAAGGAAAGGCAAAGTTCTGCCTCAAATTACCACCAAAAGGAAGCCCCTGTGATCCGAGCATCTTGGTAGAGTCTCTTGAATTCTGATCGGCAGATACTGCTCTTGGATATCTTTCCACTCGAATTGTGGCGCTTGGAGGTGCCCCCATTGAAGTATCCGTTCGTCAGAAAAATGCAAAAAACAGTCTCGCACGAACAAAGCTTACGGTTCAAAACCCGACAAATCTCGATAGACGATACCTCTACTATGATGCGGTTATCGCAGGGCTTGGAAAAAATTGGTGGAGTACTCGAAGTGGGTACGCGGGACAAGAACAACAAATGACTACTCCCATGGTTCGAGAAATGGTAGAGCGACTTCTTGCTTATCGGATGCTCAAAGCAGGGAACGACATTCAGAAAAAACAAGCAGCACGTTCCGCGCTTGACACCTTCAGAAGGACAAGCTCCTCGCTCCCCAATAAAAACTGGTCGAGAGGAGAATTTGCAGAATTGCTTCTCAGAACTCTCAAAATCCCTCTCGTACAGAGATCACCCGTATTCCAGGATGAAGCTGAGGCTTTTGAAAAAACTATTTGAACCCTCAGAAGTGTATATAGTTTCCGCTGGCAAGATCAATTCGGAGAACGGTACTTCCAAGGTTCAGCGAATATCACTGTTGGAGAAGCACTCTACCTTTTAGAAAGAGTGTATCGATAATACAGAAGCGAGCACTACCGACGCTTCCTTCTGAGCTCGATGAGTTTGTCTCTCAAATCTGCAGCAAGTTCGAAATCAAGGTTACTTGCCGCCACATCCATTTCGAGTTCCAACCGTCTAATAGCAGTATCGAGCTTCTCAGAAGGAAGTTCTGCCAGTTCAGCCTCACTTTTCTTCCCCTTAAGTCAGATTTCCTTGATGGAAGAAAGGATGGTTTGTGGAGTAATTCCATGAGCCACATTGTACGCATGTTGCACTCAACGACGCTGCTGCGTAATATCAATCGCCTCCTGCATGGCAGAAGAAATCCTCTTTTGATGAGAGTACATGATAACTCTTCCATTCACATTCCGCGCAGCTCGACCGATAATCTGGAGCAAGGCACTCGTAGATCGAAGAAATCCTATCTTCTCCGCATCAAGAATTCCGATAAACGAAACCTCCGGCAAATCAAGCCCCTCTCGCAAGAGATTTACTCAAACAATAACTTCAATCTTTCCGAGTCGAAGATCTCGCAAAATCTCAAGTCGCTCAATCGTTTCAATCTCTGAGTGGAGGTATTTTACCTTTACGCCATTCCCCGCGAGATATTCAGCAAGCTCCTCGCTCGATTTCTTTGTGAGAGTGGTTATAAGCGCTCTCTCCCCTCGAGATCGGACATCTTGAATATTTCGCATGAGTGAATCCACCATAAATTCCATATCCTCAAGCTCAATTTGAGGATCAAGAAGTCCAGTAGGACGAATAATCTGCTCATGGACCTCAACTTGCTTTTCTGCTTCATATTTGGAGGGGGTTGCCGAGACAAAAACGGTTTGTCCCAGTTTTTTCTCAAACTCTTCAAACTTCAACGGGCGATTCTCGAGTGCGGATGGAAGGCGAAACCCATATTCAACAAGATTCAATTTTCTTGCCCTATCTCCCGCGTACATTCCACCCACTTGAGGTATGGATATATGAGATTCATCAATGAATACAAGATAGTCTTTCGGGAAAAAATTGAGCAAGGTAGACGGAGTACTTCCTGGCTCTCTCCGAGATAGGTACATCGAGTAGTTTTCAACTCCATTCACATATCAGACTTCCTGAAGCATTTCTAGGTCGTATTCTGTCTTCATTTTGATGCGCTCTGCCTCAAGAAGTTTCCCATTCTTCTTGAAAAATTCTACTCGTTCATCCAGTTCAGTTCGAATCTTTGGAATAATTTCTGCAACAATATCGGGAGATGTAACAAAATGTTTCGCCGGAAAAAGGGTGACCTCTGAAACAGTCTCAATTCGCTCGTTTGTAAGGGCCTCTTTCCAATACATGCGCTCGAGCTCATCTCCAAAAAAATCAAGTACGAGGATGTGCTCACTCGAGCTTGGGAATATTTCCAATACATCACCGATAAGTCGGAACATTCCCGGCTTAAAGTCTGCTGAAGCACGACGAAATTGAAGGGATACGAGTGTCGAAATAATCGACTCCATCGGGTAGTTTTTCTTGGTTTCAAAGAAGACGGTTTGTCCATGATAGTCATCAACCTCCCCTATTCCATAAATACAAGATACGGATGCAACAATAATGACATCCCTTCTTGTAAGAAGACTCTCCGTTGCAGCATGACGAAGACGATCTATTTCTTCATTGATAGTCGATTCTTTCTCGATATATGTCCCTGTTTTTACCACAAAAGCCTCTGGCTGATAGTAGTCATAGTAACTGACAAAGTAGTGCACCGCATTCTCTGGAAAAAATTCTTTAAATTCTTGCGCAAGTTGTGCGGCAAGAGTCTTGTTGTGGGCAAGCACAAGAGTGGGACGTTGAAGCTCCTGGATAATATTTGCCATGGTAAAGGTCTTTCATGAACCAGTAACTCCAAGCAGTGTCTGAAATGGATTTCCTTTACGAATTGAAGCAACGAGTCATGCAATTGCTTCGGGTTGATCGCCGGTGGGTTTGTATTTGGAGTGAAGCTGAAACATCGGTCAAAAGAAGAACGAAGGAGTACATTTAGAAAATCATTCTATCAGAAAGGAAGTGATTTGCGATTGATTTTCAAAATATATATCCGATAATGATTCGGTAATCCGTTGTTATTTATGCAGACGTTTCTTAAAACAGAACAAGACGGGAACCGAGTAGAGTTCCTTGTCGATACCAATATCTTCTCTCTATCAAGCATTCTCAAGGCATCCTATATGTTTTTGGATGTTGCCTATTTCTTCTTCCGCAAGGACGAACAAGGAAATGTTGTAGTCCAAGTCACCAGAAAAGGTGACACTGGGATTGCTCCTGAGAGCCTCATCCGAGACTACAGTGATGAACTTCTTGCCACCGTTCTCCGAGAAAATCTTGAGCGAGACAACAAAGAAATTCGTGAAACTATCGTAAAAACCGCTCTTGGCGGGTATGCGGATGTACGAGGACATACGTCTGTAAATACAAATCAGTATTCTCAGAATCTAATAGATTTTGATAAAGATATTGATGAAATCCTCAAAGAAATTGAAAGTGATCCAGATCTTCAGATAGACCAAGCAGAAATCGATGCCGTTCTCAAAGAGATAGAATCATCTGAATCAAAGCGTAAAAATGGAAGCGTAACTATTGATCCTAATAAAGTTAAAGATGCTAAAGCAAAATTTTGATCTCGATAAAGAGCTATACTCTGCATCCTCAATAGACACAACACTTGAGGCCTTTCAAGAGGGGTTTGAAGATGTGTATTTCAGTCGAACCGAATCTGGAATTGAGATACATGCAGAAAGTAAGGATGCCATCGAAATTGCCTTCTTGGAATTCGTGACCTACTGTACTTCTGTTTCTTCCCTATAGCTTATGAGTATGAATCTCCTTTCGCTTGCAAAAAATATCCATCCTAGTGTAGGATTCTTTCGATTCAAGAAATTGAATGGAAAAATTCTGATAACAAATGAAATAGGTGGATGGCACTTCCTTGATGAAGATGAGTTTGCCTCATATGTTCAGGGTAAACTTGAGGATGGACCTTTATATGAAGCGTTAAAAAACAAGCTCTTTATAAAGGGACCCGATTATGAGGCTCAGATGGCAGCGGTATACCGGAAAAAAAATTCCTTCCTATTTTTCGGACCAACACTACACATGATTGTAACTACTCTTCGGTGTAATCATGCCTGCAAGTACTGTCATGCGGCTGTAGCCCCAATGACCGCAAAAGACTTGGATATGACAGTAGAAACAGCGGAAAAGGTTGTTGATACCATCTTTTACTCATCGTCACCAAATCTGACCATTGAGTTTCAAGGAGGAGAAAGTCTGGTAAACTGGAAAGTTGTACAGTTTGTAATAGGATATGCCAAACAAAAGGCGTACTTTCTAAAAAAGAATCTTACCTTCTCTTTGGTCACCAATCTGTCTTTGATGGACGATGAAAAACTTACATATCTTCTAGATGAGGGGATTAATATCTGTACGTCACTTGATGGAGATACGGAAACACATAATGATCAGCGAGTTTGGAAAGATGGAAATTCATATGAGAAAGCCACCTATTGGATTAAGAAAATAGAAAATGAGATGAAAAAGCGATGAGATGAATCCTACAAAGTATGAGCCCTAACTACTTGGACAAAAACAAGTATAAAGAATTATAAGAAGATAATTGATGCCTACGCATCTCTTGGAATAAACACAATTGGATTTAGATGGCTGAATCCGTATGGGTTTGCGGCTGCGCAAAAAGCCGACATGAGTTACTCTCTTGAAGAATATAAGGCTTTTTATAGGAATTGAATGGACTACATTCTTGATTTAAACAAGAAAGGGGTCTATCTTAGAGAAATGATTTCATCAGTATATCTGCAAAGCATACTAACAAACGAAGGAACTCAGTTTATGGATATTCGATCTCCTTCTGGGGTAGCACTATGATGAGTGGCATACAATTATGATGGGAAGGTCTATGCGTCAGATGAATCACGCATGCTTTGAAGAATGGGCAAACAAGATTTTCTTCTCACTCCTATGCTAGAAACTGGAGAGGCCACATATACAGCCATGGCAAACTCAGATGTGACAAAAATCGCAACTCTTGCAAGTACTTTGGATGGATTACCAGGATACAATGACTCTGTTTACAAACCCTATATGGGAACGGATATTATCTATTCCTATACTCAATACGGGAATCCTTATAGTACTTTTGCGAAAGATGAGAAGAATAAAATGCATCTCGTAACTCTAGATTATCTGTTTGAAAAACTCCAAGATCCAGAATCAGCAAAAATATTCAAAAGCTGGGTATTTGGTGAAGATTTTCTAAAATCAGAGGCCTAGCTGGTTCTTCTTGATTCTCGAGATTTACATGCTATACTTAAGTCACTAACATCACTATTATGAGCATTAAACCAAAAAAGGAGCTCCCAAAAATTAAAAAAAATCTCTCTGGATTTCTGACACCAGAGAGCTCAAAAATAAAAAAACTTGATGCACTCGCTCTAGCAGTTGGAGCACTCGCCCTACTATGAGGTGTATCGGAAGCAGCAGCAAGCCACTCTAGCTCTATAACTCCATCTCATAGCAATGCTGGAAGTCATGGAAATGGAGGAATCCAATCTGGAACCGCCTCGCACGTGAATGGAAATGGTATTGATGGAACAGTATGGTATAACCAAGGATTTGCAAACTGCGCCGTGAGTCAAGTAGTGAATTGACACGTAAGTGGAAGTATCCCGAGCCAAGTTCCTGGAACGGCAGATATTTCTGGATGAAATATTATGGGGACAAATTTATCTGCACACTCTAACAGCACAGTAAACAGTCACGCGAGTCATGGAAGTCATGGAAGTCATGGAAGTCATGGAAGTCATGCTGCTTACTAAATTTTAGACATGAACAAAATAAAACAGTCACCTCAGATTATTATCGCTAGTATTCTGGCGTTTCTCATAGGATGTGGAGCTATGTTCGCATGGTCTCAGCTACAGCATGTCTGAAATGGGAAATCAGAGAAAAAAGAAACTCGTGAAATGGTGCAAAAAAATTCTTCTGGCACTACTACCGGAACCTGAGAGGTACCTTCTATTCGGATACCAACCCAATCTGATGTGTTTATGCAGAGCTTCTCTTGAATTATAAATGGAGAAGGATTTGATGCAAAGTTCACAGCATACGGTCAAGCAAAAAAAACCATAGGCGACTATATAGCGAATGGAAGTGGTGGAATCTTTTACGAGTATCCAGGAACCGATTATGTAGTTCCGTCCCTTTTTGTCTGTGAAACCCTTACAACAGCAAAGAATATGAAAGACTTTGAAGGAGAGCTCCGGAATTCTATTCGCAAGTACCAAAGTGTTTTTACAATACAGTCTAAATCTTCAGAAAACCCTGATTTTAAAATGCTCAATGAACATCTTCAGTCGTTTATATCAGGAAAAATACCATTTGAAGCATATCAAAAACTCGTAAGTCCTCTTCTTCAAAAATATGAGAAAGAGAGCAAGCTTTTTTCTTTCTTTCAAGAACTTATTGATATGAAAAAGGATGACACAGTTGACTGTGCCCAGCTCTCAAGAAAATACTTCTAAGTTATGTCCCGCGCCCATATACAATTTAGGGGGGTTATCGCCGATATTGACCAGAAGAAGAGTGGATGACATTTTCCCGATCAGCTCATTATTCGGGTTTGAAAATGATGTAACTTTCGTTGTGCCTTTTGTAATGTTGCAGAAAATGAAAAAGTCTTAAGCATAAAGGCATCACTCAAGGAAATTCTTGCCATAACCTTCCGCAAGATTCTTCATTCGAATCTTACCTCTGGAAGGATTAATGTTACCGTCTCTTGAGGCGAACCAAGTATATTTCAGGCAGAAACTATTTTTGTATTGAGATATTTTCGAAAGTATTTTGAAAAAAGAGGAATTACTGCTCAATTCGATATTCAAACGAACGCATCAAATATTGATCAGAGATTCTCCGAAATACTCAAACAGGAATGAGTGGTTCAAGCTCTTGTTTCAACACATGCTCATGATCCCGATATATACAAAAAAATTATTGGTGTTCCCTATGAAACTCTGGGAAAGAAGGCTGAGCTAGGAATACGCAATCTCATCGAATGTTGAATTCCCGTTTCTCTTAATATAGTAATGAACTGAGTAAATGCTGATCATTACTTTGAACATATACAATACCTCGTTGCCTCTTTCCCAGAGATTGAACTTTATAACCTGGGTATGATGCAGCCTCACTGAATGGCACAAAAGAATTTAGAAGAGCTCTATCTTCCTTACGAAAAAGGACACCATCAGTATAACAGAGCAATTCACTATCTTAAGTGAATTGGGAAACGAGTTCATTCACATCTCGTAGGGCCACCTGTATGCTATATGGACGATGTAAGCTCAAGTCTTGAGTATCTTCATAACCGGAACATTTTCAGGGAATGACCTCAATCACAAACGCTTATTCAGGATATCAATGATGATAACAAAACTCATACCTCAGCCTGCAGAATGTGCAGAGCCAAGAGAGTATGCAGTGGAACATGGAAAGAATATGCTGACAAACAGACGCTCCATCCAATCCCCACTGGACAATTTCTTATAAGCTCAAAATGATGCCATATATTTGAGAATAAAGCTGCTGCTGAAAAGCTTTATTCTCAAGGAATTCGTGAAGTATTCATTCTTGGAAAAGACAGTAATCAAATTATTGATGACATTGCTACGGTTAAGAATATCTGATACGAATCTATCATTTTAGTAGATACATTTGAAAATGTGAAAAATCCTTCGGACATATCCTGAGTAACAATTCAATCTTGGTTTGAAGACATGAAGAAGTACGGTCTTCAGAAGCTGCTTCATATAGAAAGATACAACCGAGAGAGTGGATTTCAGTTCCAGATTGACTCAGATGTACATATTCCCTATTTATCTTCAAAAGAAGCTGAGTGGATAAATCAACACCCTTTTCCAAGCATAGTATACCATGTTCACTCCTGGAGTCATGAGGCAAAGATGAAATGTCAAAATCGTTCAAATATAGTTTTCTGAAAATAACATATGAAAGTGGTAATTTTTTGATTTGGAAGACAAGGAAAAAAATATGCCTCGTATTTTAAATCCAAGGGAAATCACCAAATATTGATTGTTGGGAGGCAAAAAAGAAATGATGCCGATGGGCAGAAATATTGTGAATATGAACATTTCTTACAAGAATATAGATATACATCCTTTGATCTTGCGATAGTTGCAGTATCCCCCTTAAATGAACAAGAAAAGGTCATTCAAAACATTACCGAGCTTCCCATTTCGAAGATTCTCATAGAAAAACCCATAGGGAGTAGCCTGCTCCTAAAAAAACTTTGCTCTAGAGAAAATGTTTTTTACTACTTCGATGAACTCTTTCATCCAGTATTCAACATGATGCTCAATCCAGAACGCTTACATATAGAAGCTGAGGATGAGAGTGATGCAATGAATATTATTGATCATGCACTCTCTTGATTTCTTTATCGAAAAGACTTTGAGTCAATCATATCAAATCTTTCAATAGAATATAAAAAATGATCTCCCAGCTATACTATTTATGAAAACGGAGAGACAATCGTTCATAAAGATGGAAATCTATCGTTCGGGAATCATGCTTTCTTCGAGTTAGCTTTTGATGCTGGAGTAAAATCTACTCTAGAAAGTATGGAAGATCCTGTAATCTGGGAAACAATTCGTATAAATAGCATATTCCTCCGGGAGTTTACGGAGCGCTGGAAACAAAAAAAGAATGTAGACTTATTTATAGGATTAAATGAATGTGAAGGACAATGTTTATTTTGTAATAAATGAGTGGGTCTCGTATGAGTTACTGAGAGTGGAAAACAAAGTCAAGAAAACTGCATCCGCTACACTCCAAAAACAGAGGCAGAAGTATTCAAGATTGCAAAAAAGTGTTGGTGAAGTCCTGAAGTAATAACTATAACGGGATACGAGCCTATTCTTTACCCCAGGCTTACGGAACTACTTGACATAATTAGGGAAAGTAATCCCTCGGCCAAGATTCGCCTAAGAACGTCTGGATTTATAGAAATAAACCCAGTTCTCTACGAGAAGATAGATGGCGTCGAGCTTCCTATATATGGCTCAACTGAATTCATTCAAAATGCCATGGGGGGCAACACAAAAGCATGGGAATGACTGCAGAAGAATATTGAAATAATCCAATCATATTGATTCATTGGGAAAATATTTTTTCAGACCATTCCTCTTCGAGAAAATATCCACGATATCAAGCATATACTTAACATGGTAGATGCTCTTGGAAATCAGAATGAGTTTCGGATTATATACCCCTATTTCATGCCAACTATTCATATGGAACAGTTACTAAGTCGTGCAGAGGTGATAAAAACACTTCTGTCTGAATTGCCAGAAGTACTGAGAAAAAAATGTACTTTGGTTAACTTTCCAAGAAAACCATATTTAGATAACTTATTTAGAAGCATATGCCACTAGTATCACGCCCTGTTTGATTCTGATTTAATATTCTCAGTGATGCTAAAAGCGAATTTCACAGTCTGTTTCATGGAAATGAGATGGCAAGTTATTGCAAAATCATAAGTAGTGAATCTCACCCTGATATTCCAACCATAAAAGAAGTATATTTTTCATTTTGGAAAACAAGCGCCTACTCAAACGGAATTTTAAATTTTACAGAACTTCTCTCTCGGAGTCATTCACAAGAAGTACCAAAGATAGAAGCTCTATACGAGAATCTTCTCAAGAAACAGTGAAAGCCAGGGGAAATATGAGAGATACACTACGGAATAGATTACTTAGACCATGATTTAGCCATATATTTTTGTTTTAAGGATAAATTAACTATCACAAAACTTCTTTCGGATGCATGTAAACTTCCGGAGGACTTTTTTTCGGAGTTCTTTTGGGAAGAGGCACGGAGGTTTCATCTTAAAATAAAGTACCATAGAAATGGGCAGGATATATCTGGAGTATTCACTTCGCATAATACCCCCGATATCAATGGCTTCCTCAAGTTTTTATCGAAATATGAATCCGAAAAGCTCAAAGATATAGAGGCATATCACTCTAAAATAAAGGAAGAGTTTGTTATATATAATATTGAGTACTCGTTTAATTTTACAAAATGAAAGCTTGAAAATGTAGTATATTTCGTACTTCCTCGGTTTTGAGAGATTAGTGAGTAAGTGACTGGTCTTTATATTTCTTTCAGATATGGAGATATCCGAGATAGAGCGTCTTCATATCCGCATCGAATGCATTCCTAAGATCAAGCTGAATTCTTGAAAAGAATATTCTCCAAAAACGAGATTCAGAGAATTTATCACGCCAAAGATAATCTCGAAGGCACGACTTCAGGAAATGGATATCACAGCTCGAATTTATAAATAAAATAGCAAAGTCCTCTTCTCGAAAGGAGTAGCGTAGAGACATAAAATCAAGGATTCCAATATCTCATGTTTCCATCTCAAAGAAATTGGAATTATCGAGACTTCCATGAATTAAAACTTTGCCAGAATCATTTTGGATAGCATGAAGCGAAGATAGGGTAGCCCCCAGTTTCCCTCCTGTCTGAACAGAATACGTTGGACGTGTCGCTCATTTGCGCACATTCTCTATCTTGAGAAATGAATAAGGTCATAGCTCACCTGAATCAATAATTCTTGGTATACGAATAGAGGAATCAGCAAGCAATTGATAAAAGTAATATTCCTTGTCCCTCTCGTGAGAAGAAACATAAAATTTATAAACCCACTGATATGCTGGATTAATGCAAACATACCCATAGTTTCCTGTAACTACCCGGAAGCCCTGCCCAGATAAAAAATCGTTCGGAAGAAGAGAGATAACTTCAGTCTTTCTCTCTTCCAATAAAACTCTTCGAAGCCGAATATCCTGGAAAAAATCGTTCATACGTTATATAGTACTCTCTACCCTCTCGTTCTGGAAATTAATTTGCGAGGAAAAAAATGAAACATACACTTCCCTCAAAAAGAAAGTTTTCTGTTAAAATGCCAACATTACTTGAGTCACTTCTCTGAGAATACGGTTCGCTTCTTGCGTGCTCCTTATTAGAAGTTCCAAGTTTCTCACAAATAGAAGAAATAGTGCAGAATACGGCAGTTCCCTTATCTACAAAAATTGCTGCAGCATCCAGACTGGAAAATATACCCTTCACCTCAGACGTATTAGATTTTCTTTGAAATGAAGAGATACATCCATCAATCCAAGCCGTCATAGTCAGTAAGTTTACCTTTGGGAAAGAAGTTAAGATTCTTGATTTTACAGATAGAATAAGTGATCTCCCCCTTCTAGTCCGGGAAGTTTTCTGGGCAGTTTTACCAATTCAAAGACGTGACATAGCTCAGATTATGAAGTCCACTTTGAGCCTATCAGAAAAGCAAATATTAGCTAAAAGAGCTCGAAATAGCATGCCTTCTCCAGAGCTATCATTTTGATTTCAAAGAATGCAACACTATCTCTATACCTGAAAGAGAGAAAGTAAATCTAATGCAATTAGTTGATGAAATGAAGATTTTGAGAAACAAAAAACAATAATTGCATTGAAATTACATAAGCAAACCGAGCCTATATCAGTCAGCGAATACTGAATCATTACAGAAAATTCTCACTTCAATTCTTCTACCAGAGAAAAACATGCAGTTGCAGTAAATCGATATCAGCTTTCTCTTCTTCAATGGAAGAATCATTTCAAGATTATACCAAACAAAAGGAATCTTATTTTTTATTACAGGAAAGAACAGGGGGCTTTTGATCCGCACTACATTGAGATGGTACGCTTCTTAAAATGGTATATAGCTTCTTCCGGGTCACCACTATATACGGATATAAAGATAGCCCTTCGAGATAGGTCAAGTTTATTGCATGCAAAAAATATTTTCGGGGGAGAAGACTCTGACTATATCAGTGAAGAGTGACCCTTATTTCAAGCAAAGACAAGTGTTTTCTCAGATATGATTCACTTAAACCATGGAACTCCTGAAAAAACACCAGGGAGTTTAAGTATAGTCTGAGATGCAATTGCATCAGATCCTGAAAAATACTGCCCGTCATATATCCCCTTGCATCTTCTCTACTTTGGTGGAAGTAACTACACAACGATATATAGAAACTATAAATGAATACTACCAGGAAGTAACGAACTCGGTTTCCCTATGAATAAAAGTATGCGAGAGATTCTATCAGAGCTATTCGATGCTATAAGATGTGCTGAACTCACTCAATTGAAAAACGCTTGAATATAAAATATTAAAAGTTGCCGAAGGAAAAACGAAGTGTACACTTTGAGCATGAAAAATAATCTTCTCGCCAAAGAAAAAACTACGAAAGAAAATCGAATTTGGGTCAGAATTGCAGCAGCCTGCAATGAGAAATGTAAATTCTGCCTCGATAGCGAAGCGCAGGATGGTCGATTGATTCCGGAAGATGAGGTAAAGCAAAAGATTCGCGAGGCTTTTGTTGCAGATACATATAATAGAGTGATTCTCTCATGAGGAGAAGCAAGCATTAATCCAAAGTTTTCTGAGTATATACAGTATGCAAAAGAAATTGGCTACAATCGGGTGCAGACGGTCACAAACGGTAATATGTTCTTCCGAAAAGAATTTTGTGACAAAGTAGTGAACGCCTGATTGGATGAGGTTACATTTTCAATGCACGGACACACTCCAGAGCTACACGATTATCTTACAGCAACACCCGGATCTTTTAAACGTGCACTTATCGGAATAGCAAACCTAAGAAAGTATCATCCTCATGTAATACTCAATATCGATATCGTGGTGAATCGACTCAATGTATCATTTCTTCCAAAAATAGTCTCCTTGTTCTTGAGATTTGGAATTATGGAATTCGATATACTCCAGATAATCCCCTTCTGAAGAGGTTTCAAAGAATTCAAAAATGAGCTTTTCTATAAAATCGAGGATGTACTCCCTCAGCTTCATGAAACATGGAATCTCTCAAAGATTCCATGAATGTATATTTGGACAAACCGTTTCCCTGCCGAAGCTTTTGAATGATACGAAGATCTAATACAGGATCCACGGAAAATAAAATCTGAGACTCTCGGAGAAGCAAGAAGTGAATACGATACTTTCATTCAGAGTCATGGAAAGAAGAAGCCTCGATGCTTCTGAGAAAGATGTGATGTCTGTTTCTTACAGCAATATTGTCATGATTTCCTCAAAAACAAAGATGCTCTTTTAGATGGTAGAAAATACATCATTTGAGACAGGGCTTCCGGAGATATATCAGAAGCGGAACTCGTAGTTCTTAGGGGAGAAGAATTTCCAAGTGAGGTATATCGAAAATATGGGAATAATGGTGAAGAATTCATAGAAAAAATACAATCCCTGAAGCTAACAAAGACACAGCAGATTGTTAACGTACCAAAGTGCATACGAGCAGAGAATAACTCAGGGCAATATGAATGGTATTGAGATACGAGAGTTATTTGAGATGCTGAAGAATATACCGGACAGTACATTAAGAACTTCTATCGGAAGAAATCCCCGCGCTGCAAGTCCTGCATTCATTTTGAGAAGTGTGAGGGAATACATATAAATTTCATTCGATCCTATGGATTCCAAATAATGAAACCTATCCAGAAGAAAGAAGCATAAATCTCTGAAAAAGGTTGCTATTGTCGGAATTTAGGATTATATATTCGGTATGGCAAACATCTGATACATCCAAGTAAATCGATACTGCAACAATCAGTGCCATTTTTGTTCAAACCCATCAAACGGAAAAAACATAAGCTATGAAAGAGGGCAAAAGATTATCGATGAGTTTGTATCAAAGAAATACAAGGGAATAATATTCACAGGCGGTGAGCCAACTCTATCTCCCGATTTAGCTCGTTGGATAGCATACGCGAAGTCTGTATGAATGGAATCTCGAGTAATATCAAACTGAATGCGCTGCTCAGATTTCTGATATACAAAAAAACTTGCAGATGCTGGACTAGAACTCATTCACTTTTCTGTATTTTCGTACAATCCAAAAGTACACGACTTCCTCACAGATACTCCAGGATCATGGAAAAAACTAATGCTTTCCATATGAAATGCCCTAAAACTGGGTATTAGAGTTCAAATCAATACGGTCATTAATCGCTATAATCAGAACCATCTAGATGTAACAGTGAAATTTCTCTGTGGACAATTCCCAGAAATCCGTCACTTTGTATGGAACAATCTCGACCCCCTCATGATGCGAAAAACGGAGATTGCATACTCTACACTTCCAGATTTCTCTACATTTGAGAGGCCACTACAAAAGGCTATGACTTTTTTAGAGGAAACTGGAAGAACATTCCGGGTGGAACGGGTACCTCTTTGTTATATGAGAGGCTTTGAGCATTTCTCAACAGAAACCAGAAAGATAGTCAAGGATGAAGAACGAATTGTTCACTTCCTAGATGAAAGAGAAGTGGTAGAGCAAAAGTCAGAGTGGTTTTTTCATGACAAATCAGAGACTTGCAAAGGCTGTGATTTGAATGCAATTTGTGCTGGAATCTGGCTTGCAAAACCAGCAAATATTTTCTGAGTCGATCATCCATGATATTTCAAAGATATCGAATATAAACCTCAAAAGCTTTCCTTGCAAGAAAAAGAGCTTATTATCTCAAAAATTAAAAATACTGGCAAATATGCCTAATATTATTATCAATAATATCTGTAATCAGCGCTGCAGCTATTGTTTCGCAATGGATAGTATGACAGTGGATAAACTCCCCTTGCAGAATCAATCACTCGGAACATACCTTCAAATATTAAAATTCCTGAAAAAAGAGGGGGAGAAAGAGGTTCGACTTCTATGAGGTGAACCCCTTCTACATCCAGAAATATCAAAGTTCATAAAAATTGCCAACAAAGGGTGATTCTACACGCGAATATTCTCTAATATTAATTTCTCTCCTGAATTTCTCCAGAAAACACTTCAGGGAAATAGCATCCCCAATGCTACTAACTGCAATATCAATAATCGTGATTTCTATTCAGATAGCGAGTATGCTCAAGTGAAAAAAAACATTATTTACCTTCGAGAGAGCGGCTGTGATGTAACGATTGGCTACAATGTATACTCTTTAGAAAAACCATTCTCGGATATAATAGATATTTCAAGGAGCACGGGAATTCGGAGAATTAATCTTAAGGTTACCAATACCGCGTTGGGATCCCCCCTTATTGTTGACACATCATCTAGAGAGTTTGGTAAATACTTAGCTACGGCTGTCATTCCATATCTCGGAGAATTTGAGTTCCTATTTTCTTGTTGATTAAGCAAGTCGATTTTCAGTGAAGAAGAAATTACCACCATGAATCAGCACTGACTTCTGCCAAAATGGTGATGCGATGGAAATATGGGAAAATACGATATAGATGTAGACGGATCAATATTTAAATGCTTTCCAACTCGTCCCCTTTACCTAAAGAAATCTATTCATATAAGCAATTTCTCTCCGAGACAAAAATCCATAGAAAAATTTGCTCAGCTAGAAAACTCTACCGACATATGCATAGCTCATAAACTTTAAATCTATGTTTCCTTTTACTCTCTGATATTCAGAAAATCCCGTTGTTCAAAAATATCAAGACTTATACGCAAAAGATCTCCTAGAAATAGCAATGGAGCTAGAGACATCTTTTGAGAAAATGGATTCTAAATTTCTCCTTCTTGGAGATATATCAACTACGCTTGAAGCTTTTCGAGCCAAGGAGTTAGAGGCAAGTGAAGCGCTAAAATTTCTCCAACAAGAGTTTGAATATTGGAAATCGAACTGTAAATCACGTATGTTTTCATTTTCATGAAACAGTATCCCTGGAGTAGCAGTGCTTCTCTCAGAAAAAGACGCAAATATCCATGCACGAGTACATGATGGACACCCTGAACATGTGCGAACCAATGTCGTTTGATGATGGGGGAAGGTTCCAGTAGAAGACTGGATCACCCTCTATGAGAAAAGCTTTTCAATTCTCAAAACATCCTCACCCTGATTCTGCAATGAACTTTCATGAATCATAAATAAAATAATTCCAATGGACGTGAGTATCAGGGTACATAATTCTTGCTCGTATGATCGATGCATATGACATCTTTATTTAAGTTACCCCTTGGAAATAGATGTCCCCGAACTAGCCGTACTTGAAGCTCTCATACATGAGTCGAACCACAATAAATTAAACCTTATTCTAAAGCAGGATCCCCTCGTTCTAAATGGACGTGAAACCAAATATTATTCCCCCTACCGCCCAGATGCGCGACATATTCATGGGATTTACCTTGGACTCCATGCAATGGCTTGAGTATTTTATACACTATTCGAACTTCACTCAACTGGGAAATATCTTCTCAATCATCGATGGCTAGAGAAGGCAACGGCATACTTCATCAAAGATAGCCTTTCTATAAAAGTACTCGATCGATATGCACAACTTACAGATCTTGGGAAAACTGTCTATGAAGAAATGAAAGCGGTTCATGAAGAAACCGCGAAAATGGTTAGTCAGTGTGTAACACCCGATATTCTTAATAGAGCAAAACACATAAATCAGGAGCATTTTATGAAAGTGCAGATGATTCACTCAGATTTGTTATATTAATTAAAGGTGGAGGGCACTTTGAATCCAGCGAAGTAATTCATAGAAGATAGACTTCCCTGATACCCCTGTAATCACCCACCCTAAAAATCAGTAAAAGAAGAAGGAGGGTGGTTGATGCAGAACAAACTCTCGGAATAAAAAGGCTTCTCCATAATCATGAATTCGTTGTTTGAATGCGGAAAGAAGTGTTAGATGTTTTGGGACAATAGAAAAAACAGGCTGAGAAGTATCTATTGAGAGAAATGAAAGATCATTCTTTTCAGGATTGTAAGCATTCTTCTCACGAGCTATTCTCATGAAAGAATCCCAAAGTATAGATGTTTCTTTCATTGCAATCAAATCTCATACCCTCAAATCAGAAACAGGAATACGCAAATTTCCTCAAATCAATGTCCATATACTACGAATCCTAGGAGAGAAATAAAATATCTTCTCTAGAAGAAAAACTGATACTGTCTGCCAGAAAAGAAAAAATATTCCAGCAATAAGAAGTACAGAAAAGTACGATTGAATAAATACCAAAAGAGATTTATTTTGGAAGCTTTCAAATAAGACGGCAAGTATCATAAGAAGTGTTCCAAATAGAAGCACTCGGAGCTGTTTCAAAGTGAGTTTTGGAAGAAGAATCATGAGTATTCATGCCTTCATAATCAAATAATTCTCTCTACCAAAACTCACTATAACCCTATCAATATCTACGAGTAGCCCCAGTCCAAATGGTGATGCAGAGAGGAAAAAGAGAGATGAGAAAACAAGCATTCTAATTCACTGAATTCCCCAAGAGCGAAATTTAAACGGGTGTTCCTCTAAGTTTGGAAGAATTCAACCTAAGCCAAAAAAAAGAAGTATTCGTTGAAAGATTGCCAGCAGAAATACTCCTGCTGCCATATTCGACAGAAGAGCGAAGGGAATGCTTTTAAGAAAACCTATACAAAATATAACACCAAGAGCGAGAATATTTTCAAGCTCCAAGATACGCCTCACATAAACAAAAAATCAGAGGGAGAAAAAAACAATCAGTGTTAGATAGTCATGAGTGGCTAACTCCGGTCCTAATTCGTGCCTTACCAAAAGGAGGCCAAAGATACAACTCACGAGAATCGGGACAATTCAGTACTTTTTTTTCTCAAGGAAACATAGAAATAAGAGTACTACAGCGAAAACCCCCCATTCAATGGAAATGATTGGAGGGATTCCAGAGAATATAGTGGGGGGAACTCAAGGCATTTTATCGAATCGAACTAAGAAGCGGTGGTGGGTCCTTAATGAAATTTGGATTATATTCTATGACTACGGGAAACGCGGCGAAAGAATCAGTCGTCGTGCTGATAGTGCGTAGTCTTGGGGCAGCGCCAGAACAATTCCCGTCAAGATTACACGTTGCCCCTCCCATAACCTTCGTAGTGGTATATCGGTTTGGTATTTTAATTCAAGCAGTACCACCAGAATTTTCTGCATCAACCAAGGTGTATCGACGGAGGAAATTTAAATCATACTTTTGAGCAAGATCTCGGTCACAAGAAGCATTTCCAATAATAGACGGACAGTACACCGGGCTCTTTGTAGCACCTCCAAGAGAGTTTGCGCTGATTACCGATCCATAGATATAGAGTTGATTCTGAAGCTTATCAATTCCGACACCCGCTCCAAGCTCGTCTGTTCCATCAAATCCAACAAGTGCTCCATCAGCATACAGAAATCCTGATATGTTTGTAACAGAAGGATCAATGTAAATATTTCCTCCTTGTCCCGAATCGTCTTTTAGGGCAATAATAGCAAGATTCCCTCCCCCTGTATCGTACGCAATATTTGATCGAATAAATACATTCAATCCCTTCGTGACAATCGTTCTCTTCCCAGAAACGGTATATACCCCCGAAGCATCCTGAAGCGAAAGTCTCTGCCCTCCCGATGTAGCTTCATAGAGATATACTACTCCGTCATCTTGTGCAATGGATGCTCCATTAAGCATACTTCAGGATGTGATGCGACCGGCAGCCATATCAGAAGAACTCAGAGAACCAGAAACAGGCTCTGTTCGAAGTGATCTTGTGCCAACAGAGGCAGCTCGACGAATAGCCAATCGAGTATCTTCCTTCGAAACTCAAGACAATACGGTCACATTCTCCGAGAATTGATTCGTTGTAATCTGATTTGCCTCATCCGATGCGGTGAGTCCAACTATTTTTACTCCATTTTGGAGCGTAGTACTCCGAACATCTCCCCAGTAACTCGTTTTTCAAACAACGGGGCCATTTATAACAGCCCTCTTTCCGTCAAAACTGTACGCAAGGTGGGTAGAAAATACCGTGTTATTCGTTCGTCCAACTGTTGTTCCTGGAATCTGCTCCAGTGTAGTGTAAAGGGGGCTTTGAGTGGAGCTACTCGATGAAGGAAATGCAAATTGCTGAGCAAGAAGATTTCGAGATACCCCTATGCTCGCATTCTCCATTGAAAGATGGTCTGTACCAGCATGAAACGTGAAAGAAGGTGTAGATGAATTATCTACAAACTGAACAGAAATTTCAGGAGAAGCAGCATTCAATGAAGTCTGACTTTGTATTGAAAGAGTGCTCTGCTGAATTGTTCCCTCGATTAATCCACCCGTTCGTATGTCTCCAGTAAGTTCCAGAAGATACGGAACTTTCCATTTCCCATCAACAGACGCAGAATCAGAAACTACCGTGTTTGTAAACTGTGGATCAGTGACTCGAATTCGCATCTCATTAAGCGTAAACGCAGACGATGAATCCGAAGGAGTTGTACCTGGAGCATACCCGGATGCCGTAGGAGCATACGCTGAAAAGTTCACTCGATACTTTCATGAGTTCACCCCATTTGAAGTAAGTACTCCTGGAATAGAGAACGTCTCCGTACCTACTGGAGCAATGGGTATACGAACCGAACTCGGATTAGCTGTATTAGAAACAAATACGGCTGAGTCATCTGCTCGTGTATGTTGGTTTAAGTAATTCGTGTTTTTGTACGTAAACTCTTGCGCAAGAGTTCGATTAATTCCCGATGCAGGAAGAATAGGATTTCCATACCCATCCCTCAATACATACGTGAGTTCATACGGTGTTCCATTTGCTACTGCAGAACCAGGAGAAATGCTATTACCATCTACTGAAAGCGTTGGGGCATGCATTGGATTTGCATACACCACATAGGAGAATCCTGCCGATCAGCCTGCACAGTTCCCTGCAGCATCACATACTTGAGTAATATTCCACTGATAGGGGCGTCCAGCATTGCTCAAGTTCTGTCGAACATTGCTGATATCTCCCGTATATCGAATCGTATAATCTGTCGTAGTTCCAGAAACTGGAGTTTGAGCATTAGTCGTTGCATTGGTAAAGTTTCCCGACCAGCTTGCAAGAGGAGAGCCGGCTCCATCGCTATATACTGCTGAAAATCCCTGAGCACTGTTTGCTACTAAGTTTGGTCCACCAGAAGAATCGGTGAAGTTCCCCGTTGTTACAACCGGTGGTTGTGTATCAACACGGTATGTGTTCGATCCATAGCGAGGAACAGAGAGATTTCCTGCCCCATCAACAGCAATCGCAGCAAATTTATAGGCCCGGTTTCTATTGGAACGGGCAGAATCCGTATATACAATTGATGTGTTTGCGGTCAGTCCTCCAATCTGAGTATACGAAGTCCATCCACTCGAGAAATCTGGAGAAGCGTCCGAGTATGAAACGTAATAATAGTATCCCGAAAGGTTCGATCCTCCATAATCGGATGCTGTTACCGACACAGAAACACTCGGGTTGTTTGACCATCCATCCGTATAATTCACTGAGGCGGCCGATGGAACTGTGGCATCCCAGTACTGACACCCAATTCATCCAGCCCAAGCACTGTATACTCTAGCCTGTGCAAGATACTGTATACCGTATGTACCTGGATAGAGACTATCGAGAGAAGGGTTCGGTCCAGTGCCGTCAAACTGACCATCAGCAGAACACTGGGTAATGCTTGAGCCTGTAGAAAGAGAATACCCGCCATACCAAGCAGCAGAAGTGGTCTGCATGCAAGCAAGAAGGATAAGTATGCCACATGAAATCTGGCAAGAAATCTGAATTAGGCGTGAATATCTCATAAAAGGGGAGGTAACACCCCTATAGTAGTACATCATTTTTAAAGTGCAACCCCGAAACTATTGAGCTGGAAGAGTGAGCGGTGGCTTCGGAAGATTCTGGATTCGTGCGCGACAAGCGGACTGCGCATTCGATGTAGTAAGGGCTTTGCAGAATTCCTCTGTCACACGAGGCAAAGAGAGATTTTGAACTTGTTGGATCTCACAACTCTCTCGATATATTGAACCAGAAGCATTCTGATATATATCCTTACAGGCAGATGGACTCTCGGATTTTGAAGCGGTAAAGTGTTTCACCTGAAGCGTGCAGGCTTCTATTTTCTGAGAATCTCCAAGAGTGGCGCAAGATTTGGCATCTCCTGAACGCTTTGCGAGTTCCAACTTTACTGAATCTTGGCAAACTTGTTTAATTCAAACATCTTCAAAAACATCACAACCAGACTCATCAGTTGCCGTTTTTGCGATAGAGGCGGCTACCTCTCGCCCACAGATTTGACTCGCCTGAGCTACACAACTCCGATAGGTTGGATTTCTGTCGAGATCGGCACCAATCGCCTCAATGCTTGCCTTGGGATCTGGAGCAGGAGGGAGTCCTGGTTGAGTAGGAATATCCGATTTTGTACAAGAAGCAAGGATAAGGAGGCTTACAGCCAGGCCGAAAAAAGAGAGAGATCGCATGGAAAAAGATTACTCCCCCATCATACTGGGGAATCTGATGATGTGCAAGCAGAAATACAGTTGCAATACAAAAGAAGGGCCATACACTTTCAGTTCTTTCGAAATAATGCGATATATCCTTACTTGACCCCCTTGTAGCGGGAAAACATCTCTCAAAGAAGCCTTACGTTCAACTGGAGTTCGTGTAGTGGACGAAATTCAAATGCGCTGTATCAAATGATATGTCGATACTCTCTGATGAGAGCAAGAGTGGAAGAATTGGATTCGTCCAAATGGAAAAATGCATGAATCACACTTCCGAGAATTCATGACCCGATGTCTGGATCTTCAAATGGAAGAGGAGGAGCATACATGAATGAGTGCTCCTGTCGTATTTGATAGAAGTGCTCTTGATTGTTTGAGTTTTTTAGAACTTCGAAACATTCCGTGAATCCGGTACGAATGGCTAAAGATTGCACGACATATAGAGCAAATCTGATGATACCAGCACATCTTTCACTGTGCGATGATAGAATCAGAATTCTCTAAGAGAACGGCAGCAGGAAGAGTAATAACATCCGATGAGGCTCAAGCCTTTGAAGCAATAAATCAACGCAATTATCAGGCATTCCCCCAAAGCATTCTTCCTGAAATGGATATTCAAAGTCGTGTGAATGCAGTATTAACTGTTATACAGAAGGCATAGCAGCAATCTTTTGCGCAAGCAAAAGCCACTGATTCAGTGATATATCAGCGGGGCGGGCGAGAAGCGATATATCCATGGAAGAGAAACATTCCGAAAGATATCGTTTGGTTTCAGGGTTACCTCCAGAAAGATTCGATAGGGCGAGTTTTCTTGGTTGCGCAAACCCACGGGAAATACATGACAAAAAAAGACGCTCTTGCTCTTTCGATCGAGGAGCATTCGTTGTTTCAAATACAAGAACGCTCGATTCCACTTTTGGAGGGGGGACAAAATTTCATGGACTTACCCGAATTGCTTCATGTATTTCGGAAGTACGATTTGCACAGGCAAGAGAGAGATAGGAAGCTCCGAAGCCACGAGACTCTCGAATCTTATCTCCCACTTCCTGTTGCATCAAAATAACCATCGCACTCGGGGAGTGTTCTACCTCGTACAGAAATCGAAAAAGGATTGGCGAAGTGATGTAGTAGGGAATATTTGCAACAACGATGCTTTCTTGCTTGGGAGAGAAATGCAAAACATCCTGATGCAGAATTTCAAACTCCGTTGAGGCATCCGGCATTAATTCTTTTTTAGCATATCTATCCTTGAGGATGGCAATCATTTTGGGATCGAACTCAACCAAAGTAAGCGATGCTGGTTTTTGCTTGAGGATATGTTCTGTTAGAGCTCCATATCCTGGTCCAACCTCGATTACATGCTTCCCTTGCAAGGATTTAAGCTCAGCGATAGACGCGAGAATATGATCGTTGGTCAGGAAGTTCTGGCCGAGAGATTTCTTCGGTTCAATGGAATATCGACGCTGGATTTCAGAATGAGACATGCTTCTTCCTCAGAGATTAATTATTTTGCGTTTTTGTTTTCAAATTCCATTTACTTTTTATTCTTGAAAGTTCCCCCACATAAATAGTCCACTGCATGAGAAAACTCTCGTAGTTTTGGTTGAGTTTATCTACAAAAATATCTTTATCAGCAATATACGATTGAACCGTATTTTGCGTTCCAATCAGTCGTGCCATATCTCTATAGGCAGTCATTTTTGTTTGAACAAGAGCCTTGCACGATGAGGCACCATACAAAAACTGTGAGGCACCCCCATCAGTCGAAACTCAGCCACTAAATGCCATAACAGCCTCTCGAAGAGGGTTTCCTTCAGTCTCCAACGAAGAACATATATTCGCATACTTTGTTGGGAAGGCATCTTTTGCCTTCGGTCAAGTCTCGTCGAACCAGTCTACCAGTTTTTTATTTACCTCGACTGGATTCTTCGTATTGGCACCCTGAAATCATTTGAGTGCTTGCTCTACCTCTGCATCAAGTTTCTGAAACTCTCTATCAAGAACTACCTGATATGCCACGTCATACGAACTTGCAACTTTCCCCTCTGGACAAAGATACTCCGTGATGGATTTTGGAGTTCACTTCGCCCGTGCGTCAAGGCAGGCCTGAATATCGGCAGTATATTTGCTCTGAGCATCTGAAGCGAACAAAAACACAAAAAATCCGCCAAGAATAAGCGCTGCTGCTCCACCAAAAAGGGAGAGAAGGTATTTTCCAAGACGACGGAGTGTCGATGCTTTTATTTGTTTCATCGGAAAAAAGAGACTATTTTCTGCCGAAGAGTAGCAGGTTTTGACTCTTTTTCAATCATCTCAACTCCAAAAATAAGCATTTTTATGATTGAACCGAGTGTATGTCTCTCTCCTTCTTCCAAAACACGACGTTTGAGTTCATCACGAGCTTTTTCTGTTCTTTTGATACCATAAATAGAGGTGATGATGCCTCAAAGAATCATACCAGTGACAAGCGCATCCATTTTCTTCACGCCCCGCTTTGCGAGGGCTCGTTTTCCAGAACTTCAAAACATTATGATTCTAACTTATTAATCTTGATGGTTTTGGAAGGGAAACTGAGTTTTGGAACCGAAACAGAGAGGAGATTATTTTCCATGGTTGCCTGCACTTTATTGAAGGCAAGGTTCTCCGGAAGAATGATACTTCGGGAAAACGGACCAAAAAAACATTCTGTCACCAACATGCGATTTGATTCTGAATACACAGACGGTCGAACTCGCTCTCCTGAAATAGTGAGAATATTTCGCGTAACGGATATATCGATTTCTGATATATCAATCCCCGCGAGAGGGGCGATAATAGTAATCGCCTCTTCTCCATCGAGAATATCCAGAGCCACCTGACCTACATCAAGCTCAGGAGCCTCCTCATCCGAGTGTTCGACATGAATGTGTCAATCGCTGTGATCGTCTGAATGAGTTTCCTCATTTCCGAGTCCAAAAAACTTAAACATAG
The DNA here is from genome assembly GCA_031539165.1 of Patescibacteria group bacterium. Taxonomy (GTDB): domain Bacteria; phylum Patescibacteriota; class Gracilibacteria; order BD1-5; family UBA2023; genus CAIVSN01. The sequence continues at coordinate 37,276 of JAVKLK010000033.1, forward strand.
GTTGAATTTGAGCAAATGGTATCGAGCAATCCAGTTTTTGCAAATATTGAAGACTCATGGTAGTCTTTTGAAGACTGCCTCGTTTCCTTATATTGTCCATCTCGTGACTGTACCTTCGATCATCAAAGACTTTTTCGGGAATATGACCCTTCTCCCCACCTGGTGGCCAAGGGGACATGAAACGAGGGAAAAAATTACTGTCTCCCTTCCTGAAATAGAGCACAATCAGACCGTTCAAAAGATACGACTCAATCGAAAACAAAAAATATTCTTTCTTGATACTATTGGGTCTCTCGTTGGAGCCTGAATCCCCATTGTTACATCGCTGAAACTTCTCTATTTTCAGTCGAAAGACAAGCCCGTGAAAGATCTCTGTCTTTATGCAAAAACTCAGATTGAAAAAGGGAGAAATCTCGCTTCAACGAGCAGAGACATGCCGGGAGTTTTTAATCAGTTTGATAGTGCCATGTTTGAAATGGGCGATGCGACTGGGAAAATAGGCTATATTTTCACCACTTTGATGGAAAAAGAGGAGAAAATGTTAGAAATTGAACGAAAAGTAATTGGAGCTCTCATTTACCCAATTGCCGTAATCGGAGTTGCTGTACTTATGGTCGTAGGTCTGCTGATTTTTGTGATTCCAAGAATTGAGAGTATTTATGCAGAAGCTCATACGGCACTCCCTCCCCTGACACAAGGAGTGCTTTCGTTTTCTCACTTTTTGCAAAAGTATGGAATTTGGGTTGGAGCTGGAGTGGCGGGGATGGTATTTTGTGGACAAATTCTCCTCCGACAAAAATCATTCCGCTTGTTCTTTGACACAAATATTCTTCGTATCCCCATTTTTGGGAAGCTCATTCGATACAAAATACTCGTAATATTTTCTGACTTTCTTTCGCTCCTCCTTCAGTCATGAGTCACCATTCATCGAGCCCTTGAAATAATACGGGAGGGGATGCCCAATCTTGCATACAGACTTCACATAGAGAGCATTATCAAAGAAGTCAGACTCGGGAAGCACCTTTCCAGTGCTCTCGGATGAGAGTATCTCGATAAAAGACTCGCTGGTGAGACGGGAGAAGCTCAAGAGTTACAGGCGAGCAAGGAGCGCCTTGAGGCTTTTAGTGTCGAGCTCTCCACATCAGTAAAGGTAGGCGAAACCACAGGAACTCTCGCAGCCATGCTGGGAAAGTCTGCAAAAAGGTACGAAAAAGAGATTGACGGAATAGTAAAGAACATGAGTTCCCTTCTGGAGCCCATTGTTATTATTGTCGTCGGAGGAATTGTTGGAGTAATTATCTTAGCAATCATGATGCCATTCTTCAATATGGCAAAAGTGATTGGCTAATTCATAGAAGCCTCTGCAAGACGCTCTGTTTGATCGGCAATCTGAAGAGCCTCAATAATGCCCCCCATCTTCCCCTGCATAATTGCTGGAAGGTTGGAGAAATTCTGACCAATACGGTGGTCTGTAACTCGATCTTGCGGGAAGTTATAGGTTCGGATTTTCTCTGATCTATCCCCAGTTCCCACTTGAGCAAGTCGCGCAGAACCTAATTCTGCATTTCGCTTTGCCTCTTCTAAAGCATATACTCGGGCCCGCAAAATCTCCAGAGCTTTCATTTTATTTTGGAGCTGAGACCGCTCATCCTGACATTCCACTACTACTCCTGTTGGCACATGGACCATACGGATTGCAGAATTGGTCTTATTAACCGCTTGACCTCCCGCTCCACTCGAACGAGAAACGAAAATTTCCAAATCTTCTTCTCGAATATCAATATCAAGAGCCTCTACTTCTGGCATCACCGCAACGGTCACGGTACTCGTATGTACTCGCCCCTTTGCCTCTGTCTCTGGAATACGCTGAACTCGGTGAGTGCCCCCCTCAAATTTGAAGTGAGAGTAAGCCCCCGCTCCTGATATTTTCACAATCATTTCTTTAATTCCCCCCACATCAGCAGAGTTTTCTTCCAAGACTTCTGTTGAGAAGCCAACCTCTTTTGCATACAACATATATGCATTGGCAAGCTCTCGACCAAACAATGCCGCTTCATCACCTCCAGCACCCGCTCGAACTTCAAGAATAATGTTTTTATCATCGTTTTTATCCTTTGGAAGGAGCGCAAGCTTAAGAGCCTCTTCTAAATCAGGGAGTTGGGACTCTGACTCGGTGAGTTGCATTTTGGCAAGCTCAATCATCTCGGAATCCTTTTCTGTAGCGAGAATCTCTTTTGCTTCGGCAAGATTTTGAATCAATGACTTATACTGAGCATACAACTCTACGGTTTTCTCCAAAGTTTTCTTCTTCTGCATAGTCTCCTTGAGGAGCTTTGGATCACTATAAATGGCGCCGTCTTGGAGTTTTGTTTCAAGAGCATGGAAATCGTCGACAAGATGGTCGAGTTCAAACTTCATAGGAAGAGGGGGGATAATGTGGCTTGCAGTCTAGAGAAAAGCTGGAAAAAATCCACTCATTTTGCATTTTGCGGAAGTCTCGATAGTATCTGCCCTGCAAAGTGTCTTGATTCAAGCCCCGATGGCGAAATGGTAGACGCGGAGGACTCAAAATCCTCTTCCTCTGGAGTGCGGGTTCAAGTCCCGCTTGGGGCACCAATCAAGCAACAAAACGTCAAGACATTCAGCTTTGCAATCAAAATAAGGAGGAGTATAGTACTTTCGCACTTCACAATCCGTGCATCTGCCTCGCGTATTTTTCTCTACAATTTTACGCACTCCTTGGTGGTCCTGGATGGTCCGGTCTTCGTACCAACCACAACCACCCCTACCCTTGCTCTCTGTGATACGGTGAGCCTGGGACTCCTGCACACAGGGAACAAATAGAGGACATAACGATTGTGCGGTGAAAACTGAGCTCAAAAGGCTCAGTTTTTTGCGTGTTAGAGGGGTATTGGATATACTGAACCCAGTAGTAGTCAATCCCCCTTTATGACAGGAAATACAGAAGTGCACGGTCAAAACCCGAATACTCAGCAAGCCCCACTCAATGCCGTTCAACTGCGCAAGCTTGAACAAAGCGTCTATGCAGCATCTCTTGAGTATGGTAAATCCAAGATTACCACCTCAGAATGAGCAAAGGGGTTCCTGCAGTTTGCAACGAGAATTATGAGCTTTGCAGATCTCGCAAACCGAGCAACAAGTCTTTCGCCAGAGCTGCGATCCTATTTGGAGGCAGTAGAGAGCCATATGTATCGTGACCGGGATTTCCAGAATGAGTCAATAACTCGAGGGGAATTCAGCAGCAAAGAGTCTCGAGAATCTGCGGGGAAATGAATGCAACGAGCCATGAGTCAACTCGTGACGAAAGTATCTTTCTTCGAAAGAAGACGTGAAAGAATTCTAAAAACTATCGAAACAACCTACGATATATCCGCCTCCCAGAAACAAGCCGCACAATCTCTTCTCTGAAGCTATCCAGGAGAATCTCTCACGAATCTGATGTATCCGAAGCAACTCAATACCTATCTCCAGGTAGTCTTCGGAGACACCATGCCTCTTATGAAATCTTCAGCAAAGCGCCTGCGATCAATTGCTGGAACCTATTTCAACCAATTAAGCCCTGAAGAAAAACGAGAACTCCTTGCGGGAGAGCCATCAACCGAGCTGGTGCAAAAACTCTGGGGTTGACTGGGTATTTTGGAGAAGAAACGATTCATAGAGGAGTACGGTCTCTCCTACTCGTTTGATCAACTCGTAGATCTTGATCCGACAAATTTTTCGCGTGAAAACCTCACCAAAATCGCACAGGAGCATATTCGAGAGCAAATTTCAATCTGAGCCTACTCCAAGAGTGACACTCAGCACGGACAGGAAGTATTGGCAACTATCGTAGATGAGCATTTCGACTGGTTTAGTATTGCAGGAGAAACGCTCACCTCAGATGAACTGATTCAGTTGCTCGAAAATAAAAGCTTCAGTCCCGCTCTAGCAAAACGAATGGCGGAGGATATCTGGAACACCCACGAAAGCTGGAAAGGGATTTCAGCGAAGGAAACAGTGGAATCTGCTCAAGAAAAACGAAGGAAGTATGAGCAAGCAGAGCGCCTGAATGAGGCATCTATCCATCAAATTCGCGAAAAACAACTTGAATCAGGAGGAAGTATCGAGGGGGAAGATGTACTTCTGGGCGATGCATTTCGAACAAATCAAAAGAGTGCCGTTCTCATAGTTACAGACCCGACAACAAACAAAGAGCGATACTATCGAGTTTCCGCAGGTCACGAAGTAACGGAAGATGAGCCAGAATTGATGAGCATATATATAACTCCAATCGGAGAAGATGGAAATATCGATGCATCAATTGTAAAAAAATCCTCAGATAGAGTAGAAGGGATGCGGTGAATCCTACCTCGCATTCGGGGACAACAAGCAAGAATTGTCTCGTCAGAAGTTTTCGATGCCAACAATGGAACTTCCATTTCTAAACAAACCGTGGATGCAAGCTCCATCATTCACGATCCCGATGCAGTAAACCGAGTGCCTTCTTCTTCAACGGAAGACTCTCAGGAAGAGGGTGCCCCAGATGGAGCCTCTCTTGGAGGTGCTCTACTCGCTACTGGAATGGGCTGAGGAGGCGCAGGACAACCACCGGAAGATGGTGAGTCAATTGGAGATGAGGAAGAAGAGCCAGAAGAACATCCTCAAGGAATCCCTGCTGAAATGGCGGGAGAAGCACCGGAAAATACACAAGAAACACAGACTCTTATTCACTCACTTGAAGAACTCAATAAGAAGCTCTCCGAAAGCATCGAAGGCTTCAGCAAGATAGAGGAAGGATCCCTTATCAGTATCGGAAAAGCAGGACAAGATACTTGGAATGTCTTCAAAGTGGAAAGTATTTCTGAGACAGGACTCAGCTTATATGATGGAAATGCGGGGGGCGTAGGAGTCGAGACGATTTCCTTTCAGGATCTTTTCAACGCGCACAAACGCCTCCGTCTTAAGGGTTTGGGCAAGCATAGTGGAGCATCCGGGCTTCTCAGCCTCATGCAAAACCATTCAACGAAAAAAGACACTTGGGCAGGCATGGAAATTCGGAAGAATGATGCAGGGGAAGATGAGTTTGATTTCACTGACAGACGATTTGACTCCGTAAAACACCGAAAACACTATTTCGTCGGTCGGGACGGACGAATTGTAGAAATCCTTTCTCTTGCAGATGGGACAATCACTGCAAGAATTGGAGAAAAATATAACGAAAAGGAGAATACTGCTTCATGGGGAGAAGAGCACGAATATCCGATTCAGTATCTCGCTCACTTCATGATACGATTCTCTGTGGAGCCAAAAAACAGTCCCTACCGAGAAATCGCACAACGTCCAGTAGAAGAGCATACAGAACATGGGCGCGTTAAGCATATATTTGGTCGATTGAGCATCCATGATGTATTTGCGGGAGGAAAGAAGTTTTTTGAGGAATTTAAGCACAAGCTCGAGCATGGAAATCACATGCAAGAACACCGTGTCATGCTTGGAATTGCTGATAAGCTATGAATGAAGAAGTGGAATGCGGAGTGGTATTGGGACTACAAGTCCAAGGCGGAGAACGAAGAGAAGAAAATGATCGAAGATCGACTCGATACTCTGGGGAAAATGTCTTCGCCCGACAGACAAAAATCAATCCGAGCCTCTCTCCTCAACGATGGGACGCACGACTATGATCACTGGACCAATGCGCTGAGCATGATAGAGAAACATGGGCACCTCTATGCGGGAGGACTTCAAGATCTTGAGGGTTCTTGGATCTACTTCCGACGTATAGCGGGCATCCCTCTTGATGCGGATATAAGCCAGTACTCTGAGTTTCAAGAAGCAGTGAAAGGCGTTCGAGGAAGTATTCTTGACGGAAACGTCACCGAGGAGGCAGTCATTCAAGAGTATATGAAAAAGAATGTCCATTTCCCCAATTCACAGATTTGGCGAATGGTGAAAAAGAGAATCCAAAGCGGAAATGACGAAGAGTTAAAAAATGGTGGCATAGAAGTTGAACAATTCAGCACGCTCGATCAGCGCGTAAATTATGCCCTCTCAAAGATAGAATCTCGAGAATATGCACATGCCATTGGGGCAATGGAGCCAATTTTCGACAAAGACGGACCAGCTCACAAAAAGCAATCCCTCGCATTCATGTTTGCCATGAGTCGAATTCCCGAGCGTCTTCCTCCTTCTTTACTGAGCAAATTCACGGATATCTACAACAAAGGACGCCTCCACTCTCCCGCTCTGGTATTTATTAAAGATCTCTCGAGTCAAGCAATATTTCGAGATACCGTGAAAGCGATTGTGGAAGAGAAAGTCTCCAGACTTCAAGCAGATCCTGCCACTCAAGCAGAAGGGAATGCTCTGAAAAACGATTTCGACCAGATGATGGGAGCAATAAGCAAAAACGGAGATATGAAACCTATTTTTGCATCCATGAAAAAATTCTGGGAGTCCTACGGTCCAGAAATACAAAAGGAATTGACCGCAGCGCCAGAAAGTTCTATCCTCAGCAGCAGTACTGCTCGAAATGAGAATCCGGCGCTCGGACGATATCACTCAAAGCTAAAGTCACAAATTGGAGACGCCAATATTGCAAATGATGGGGAAATCGATCGTGGAACCCCTTTTGCAGCAGGAGAAACAGGGGCGAGTGTTATCTTCCTCCGTCCTGATAAGGTGATTGATAAAATGGGGCTTAATCTTTCCAGTAACTCATTCGCTCAGACTGGATTGGAAAAAGCATTCCAAGAAGATTTTGTCGATGCACTAAAACTCATCCGAGACAAAGGTGTAGAAGAGCTTTCAGAAGAGGATAAGCGCGCGCTCTTTGAATCTGTATATACAGCATTCACCGCCAAGATACAGTCTGTGAGTGATATCAGTCGATTCCTCCGACATGAAACAGTGAAGCCCTTTATAGAGATGGGACTAGAACCTCCAAAAGAAGCTACTCGGGCTCAAGTGGAAGAACGAACTCGAGAAATTGCTGAACGACTTGCGCCGAAGAAAAAGGATTTACGAGAGAAAAATCGACAAATCAAGCAACTCTCTGATGCAAATCAACAAGTTCCTGATGGCCTTGAGCTGGAAAGCGTCTTACTCTCACAAGAGGTGCGACAGCTTGAAGCAGAGATGAAGGCAGAACAAAATAAGCTTCAACGATTTGGGAAGTATAACCCTCTAGATGATGCCCACCAAGCCCACTTTGAGGCCATGTATGCCCGATTCACCGGATCAGGAACCAGCGTTGCCCAAACCGTGAACCATGCGCGCAATGGAGCTGCGGCGGTCATGAACCCCGCTCGACAACCGTAAAATATCCCCGATACAAAGCCAACCACTCCTCGGTTGGCTTTTTTTGAGCGAGAGCATATACTCTGGGCCATGAACCGAATTGGAATTGACGCACGAATGTATGGGAGTGCTTTCACAGGAATTGGAAACCATGTTTCCCATCTTTTAAAAGAGCTCGCAAAAATTATTGAAAAGTGAGAAACGCAGAGCGAATATATCATCTTTTGTGAAGAGGGAAATGCCGAGGAAATAGCCTCACTCTCACCCTCATTCAAAGCCGTACCGGTGGATATTCCCCACTATTCTTTCAAAGAACAAATTCTCTACCCCTATCTCATCCAAAAACAAAAGGTGGATTTGATGCATTTCCCTCACTTCAACGCTCCTCTCGCATACCGAAAGCCGAGCATTGTGACTATTCATGACCTTATCCTGTCCTTCTATCCAGGCAAATCAATCGGATCGTGGTTCAAAGAAAGGGCCTATCATCTTACTCTCGCCTCTATTACAAAGCGAGCGGAGAAGATTATTTCTGTGAGTGCTCACACAAAGAAAGATATCGTTGAGCTTCTTCAAATTGACGATAGGAAAATTCAGGTCATCTACAACGGCGTAGACGAGCGTTTCTTTGAAACAATTCCCGAGAAGAAAATACAAGAAGTAAAGACTCGTCTTGGACTCTCTCGATATATTCTCTACCGCTGACTTCATCGAGATCACAAAAATCTCTGACGACTGGTTCATGCGTTCAAGAAACTTCTCGACCTTTGATACGAGGGTCAACTCGTGCTCGCAGGAAAAGAAGATCCTCGAACAGGAGAGGCGAGAGAGGCAGTACGAGAACTCTGACTGAGAAATTCCGTGGTATTTCCTGGATATATTGAAGAAGATGACATGATTCCCCTCCTTCAATGAGCGGAACTCTATGTAATGCCGTCTTTGTATGAAGGGTTCGGTCTACCGATAATAGAAGCCATGGCAAGCAGGGTACCTGTTGCTGCATCAAAAACCACTTCACTCCCAGAGGTATGAGGTACTGCAGCACGGTATTTCCACCCTCTTCGAGTCGATGAAATGGCGACTACTTTGCACGAGATACTCATAAGCTCCCCTCTTCAGGAGACAATGAAGCAGGAGGGAGTGATTCAGGCAAAAAAATTCAGTTGGGTTACCCTCGCAGAAGAAACCCTAAATCTATACAAGGAAGTACTCCAAAATAGAGGACTCCTTCCCGTAAAAGACAGAGAGGATTAGTACTGCTCAAAGTGTATCGCCTCCTTAGGAATGCCAAGCAAGGAGAGTTTCTCTCGAACATCCTTCACCATTACTGGACTTCAACAAATGAAGAACTCTTGAAATTGACCAATATATTCTGGGGTCAATGCTTCTGTCACATACCCCTTTCGAAAAGGAGATGAGGCATCTTTGGGTCGACTTATGTATTGTTCAAAAGAAAAATTTGGGTTTTCTGATTGGATTCGAACAATTTCTTCCTGTAAGAAAACATCGTCTTCTGTTCTTACTCCAAAAAGAAAATGCGTACGAGACAAGGTTCTTCTTTGCTCGAGTGCTTTAATCTGAAAATACAATGGAGCAAATCCTGTCCCTGTTCCGATAAACAATCGAGATACTTCACCATCCGTGAGAGTAAAATGTCCAAGAGGCCCCATTCCAGAAAGCGTTTGCCCTATCTCAATATCACATATTTCTCGACTTCATGCCCCTTCATGGGGGAGGCGTTTAATGATAAAATGAAATACTCCTTCTTGAAAGAAACTTATTGAGTAGGCTCGGCGCAATCCCGATGGAAGAAGAAACAGCACATACTGTCCCGGGAGAGGCGGGGGAGCTTCCGAACAAGAGAATTGCAACTCAAAGACATCATGAGTGAGAGCTTTCTTATTCAGAAGCGTGTAGGAATGCTGAACTATGGCCATAGTAAAATTATGCTGCTGCGCGAAATGATTCATTATTTGCCGAAGCGCTCGAATATGCATGCGAGACGACCGGGGTATCTGGAGTATTCACTTGGACCGCTTTTCGAACTGCTTGCATCTGAGAGATAAAATCAGCATATTCTGCAACTGCCTCCGGAGAGATTTGTTGTGCAGAAAATGGAAGCAATGCTCGAATATTGGGAACCAAAGGAATAATTCTTGCTCGAAGCTGAGCAATAATCTCCTTCGTTTGTACCGATCCATCGGAAACAACAGGAAAGGCTCCCTCTATCATGGGAGCTACTCCTGCTTCTTGAGCTATTCAGTCAGCAGGAGTGGGTTTCGCTGTATCAACGGAATCAGACTGAGATATCATGCTATGATGATAGCATAAAGCGCTTATTTCGCAAACTTTGCACGAATCTCTGCCTCAATAGATTCGGCAATTTCTGGATTCTGAGAGAGAAATTCTCGAGCATTTTCTCGCCCTTGCCCCAGTTTCACTTCTCCATAACTATAAAACGCCCCTGATTTCTTGATTGCTCCAATGTCCGCACCGATATCAATAATCTCTCCTGTCCGAGATATTCCTTCATTAAAGAGGATATCAATTTCCACTTCACGGAATGGTGGAGCAATTTTATTTTTCACTACTTTTACTTTTGCCCTATTTCCTGTTGCCTCTTTATCATCCCCGGTTCCTGATTCAATTTTTTCTTTTCTTCGTATATCAAGTCGCTGAGATGCATAAAACTTCAATGCATTTCCTCCAGTGGTAGTTTCCGGATTCCCAAACATGACTCAAATCTTCATTCGAATCTGATTGATGAATATAACCGTCGTATTGGATTTAGAGATAACTCCCGTTATTTTCCGAAGAGCCTGTGACATCAGTCGAGCTTGCAATCCCATGAAAGAATCACCCATGTTCCCTTCGATTTCCGCTTTCGGAACCAAGGCAGCTACAGAGTCAACCACTATCAAATCTACTGCACCGGAACGCACGAGTGCATCGACAATTTCTAAAGCCTGCTCTCCATAGTCTGGCTGAGAGATAATAAGCTCGTCGATATTTACTCCTATCTTTCGTGCATACTCAGGATCAAGGGCATGTTCAGCATCAATGAATGCTGCCGTTCCACCTGCCTTCTGACACTCGGCAATAGCATGAAGTGTAAGTGTAGTCTTTCCTGAGGACTCTGGACCGTATATCTCAACGATACGCCCCTTTGCGTAACCACCTCCTAGGGCGGCGTCTAGGGCGATAGAACCAGAGGATACCGTCTCAACATTGAGGAGTGATTGAGTCCCGAGAGTCATAACGGAGCCGGCTCCGAATTGTTTCTCTATCATCGCAAGAGCTTGCGTGAGGGCTTCTTTCTTATTACTCATATGAAAAAATTACAAATATAGGGTGATTGTATGAAAAATATATACTTTGCAAATAATTATATGTACTTTGTATATATTATCTTCGTTTTATGAAGTGTTCCCGCATGGATGCTTCCGACCCAGAAGCGATTCTTTCGCTTCCGCATACACTACAGCGGTATTTGCCGAGGTCTTCATTTACCACCTCAACCGCAACGATCCCAGCACAATCGTGACAATAATGAACAAGAGCACCTCTCTCAAAATCAAAATTCTCACGCTTCTTTCCAAAAGAAGCCACATTTACCAAATCGTTGTATGTTGAAGTCATGCGGCACAAATAAGTATCTCATGTACTATACGAAAATCACGGAAAAATCCGAGAAAATCGAAGAAAACTTTTCTCTAATCGAACAGTTTCTCGAAAAAACCTTTAGCATCGTAGGTATCAAGGCGCTTTTCTTGAGCAATTGCTTGATAGAGTTCTCGCTCTTTCTTTGAGAGTTTTTTGGGGATTTCAAGAGCAAGCTCAAGGATGCAGTTCCCTCTTGGAGCAGCTTTCTTGGATACGTCAGGGAAGCCTTCTTGTTTAAAAACAAGCTCTGATCCGGGATCCGTACCTGGTTTGATATCAATCTCTTTGTCTCCCATAAGAGGAATGGTCACTCGTTTCTTTGTTCATAGAATGAACTCTACCGGATCGAAAGATACTCGATATCGAACATGATTCCCCTCTCGTACAAGACCCTGAAATGTATCAGGAACTCGAAAGTGCACAAAAAGATCACCTGACCCATCCTTCCCTTCATGCCCCTCATCCCGAAGCTTAATCGTCATTTCATCATCGATACCTGCCGGAACATCTATCGTTCGTTTTCTTTTTTCTTCAATATATCGATGTCCTTTGCACGTCCCACAAGGAACGCGAATCACCTTCCCTGTTCCATCACAGCGCTCACAAGAGGATGATTGTTCCATAACGCCAAAAAGGGTTTGTACCCGACGACGCACTTTTCCGCTTCATCCACAGTCTGGACAAGAAGTGATATCGCTGGCAGATTTTGCACCAGAACCTTTGCAATCTGGACAAAGAATCTGCTTCTCAAATTGAACCTCTTTTTGCACTCCGGTGTATGCCTCTGCAAATGAAAGTGATACCGTAATTTCTATGTCGGCACCTATTTCTCTCCGACGTCACTGAGGGGATCGCCCCCCAAAGAATGTCTCAAAAATATCCCCCATGTCGAACTCTTGTCAGAATCCACCAGAGAATCCACCAGAGAATCCACCAGAGCCAAAACCCTGAGAGCCTTCCATCGTACCGAATCGGTCATAGTGAGCCTTTTTCGTCTCGTCACTCAAAACCGAGTATGCCTCGTTTACTTTTTTAAATTCTGCTTCCTTCGATGGATCACCTCGATGCCTGTCTGGGTGAAGCTCCATTGCCTTTTTTCGATATGCTTTCTTTATATCGTCCGCACTCGCGGATCGATCAACTCATAAGAGTGAATAAAATTCGTATGCCATGCCCAAAAGATATCGAATGTTTCCCAAAAAACAAGCACCCCGCCAAAAAAATAAGCACCGAAACACAGAGTGTGCAAGTATTCTTCCAATAGAGTGGACTTGATTCCATCTTTTTCCCCTATACAGTAGAAGTATGCAAGCATTGAATCATCCGAAAACGACGGAGCGAGTAGACTCCTTTCTCAAGGCATCTCCAAATCCCGATACTCATACTCGAGCCCTCTTTATTCGGGCTCAAAAATATATACGCTGGATATCTTGGATTCCTGGTCTACAAATGGTTGCCGTATGCAACAGTCTTTCGTTCTATGCTGGAGAAAAGGATTCTGATATAGATCTGTTTATCGTGACAAAACCCAATCGCATGTGGCTTGCTCGATTCTTGATTACTGGGATATTTCACTCACTGGGGGTCCGACGACATGGAACGGCAATCGCGGGGAGATTTTGTCTTTCATTTTTTTGTACGACGGATGCACTCGATTTCCAAAAAATTGCGATTGAAGACGATGTGTATCTTCATGCATGGATACGTCACCTCAAGCCAATCTGGACAAAAAATCAAGCCTACGAGGTATTTTTGCAGGCAAATGCATGGGTGAATCTTACTCCCGCTCAGAAAGAAAAAAATCTTCAATTTCTCCTTCCGAATCTACCAAAAAAATCCCCCCCTCACGCTTTGAAAAAGAAATGATGGGAGGAAATGTATATCTTTGAAGCACTCTTCAACTGAACTGATACCGTGCTTCGATGGATCTTTGAGCCAAAGACTATTCGAGAGTGGGAGAGACTCGGGAAACCTTGGGGCATCCAAATCACAGAGAATATGCTCAAATTTCACAGAAATGATGCACGAATCGAGATACGAGAGGAGTGGAAGAGCTTGCTGCAAGAAAAGCAGAGCTCTTAGGCTTGAGATGGCGTGTGTGCCGACTGAGTAATAACCACCTCCGAGAGACCAGCCGCTCATCGAGCAAGTTCATCCTGCACTTCATTGAGCTTTCATTGTGCCATCTTTGCCACATCAGCACCTGGAACTTCAAGACGATATGATCCTGGTTCATAGATACTCTTTGCTGTATCGATAACATTTTTTGGAAGCTTCGCCGTAACAATTGCATCGAGAATTTCTTTTTTTGCTTCTGGTTTAAGCTCGGCAAATTTCTTCCCAAATTCTGGGGTGAGTTTCCCACTCTGGGAATCTACATATCCCTCTTTCACGAGAGCTTCATGAGGATCATTCCCCATAGTTTTCCCGAGATAGAGAGCCAGTCCTGCGGCAGCCGCAAGAGTGACCGCTCCAATTTTTGCTCTTCCAGGAACCTCTACTGCCGCCTTCGAAGTCACTGCGACCAGTTGTGCTCAGAGTTTTGGGGCAACAGCACCAACAATTCGAGCTCATCGGAATGCTGCACCAATGGTTTCTCCTGCAGTCTTGAGGGTAGAGTATCCTGTGATGAATGCTACAGCCCCCCTTGGATTCTTGGCCATATGTACGACGGATCCTCCGAGCAGTGCCATACCAAGGGCTCACTTTCCAGTATTCTCTAGGGTCAATCCTTCATTTTTATTGATTTCCACTTCAGAGAGAAGAACCAGTCCTGCAACTGGCATAGAGAGAGCACTTCCAATCATCTTGAGCCATCCAGAAGCTTCTGCTTTTTTCTCCTGAGAGAGAAGCTCATACGTTCCCGCGCTGAGTCCAATGAGTGGTATTCCGTTGAAGAGGTGTTTGATTCCCTGAGTTCCAAGCTTCATAAAGGCAACTCTCAACTGCTGTATATCTTCCGTCTTCTGAATCATCAGAAGAGTCGTGTCCTGCACTCGAGAAATGGTTGCTATCTTAGAGATATCCTCCAGTGCCCCCAAATATTTCACCCCTACCACACTTCGAGCTGCAAGTTGTTTCTGTGTATCAAGTATTCCATTAAGTACTTCTGCATGCTCAAGTACTCTCGCCGAACCATTTCCACCGAATTTTTGCACATCTTGAGAGAGTTGCTTCAACCAGTCAACTGCATCGGATCCCTTGAGATTCTTAGTAACGAGACGACGAATTTCATCAAGATTATTCGTACTGCGAATTTGGTTTGCTGCTGCTTTTCCAACAATATCGTCCAATTCAGCAAACTGCTTCAGAGTTCCTGGGACTTTTGCTTCGGTCTCCAGTGCCTGAATCAGTCGATAGTTCTTCTGAACATCTTGCGTCAAACCTTGCAAACGACGAAGTTCATCAATATGTGAACCAGAAGATGCCGCAACACCAAGCTTCTTCTCTAGTTCTGCAAAATTCTGCAAAATTGGCTCGTAGTTCCCCAGTGCATGAGCTCGCATTACATCTTTCCCCATTTTGATACCATCAACCGTTGTATTTGTAAGCAGGCTTACTCCCAAACTTGCCGTAGCAGCAACCATAGTCCCTGAAATGGAAGCAAACAAGCTCGCTGGTTTATAGAGGAGATAGAGAAGACTCGCCTTCTTTTGAGGATCATCTCCTACGGAAGCCACCAAACTATTCACCTCATCAAATCAAAACATTGCGGGAGGAATACCCACCCCATCAAGCGTAAGTGCAAAGTGCTGCTTGGGAGCATTGAGTGATTCTTGGACCATGCTCACAGCAAATTTACTTGCTGGAATCACTCCAGCCATAAGAAGCTCAAAAATGATGCTTGCATTACCGAATGCGTATTTTTCTAAGAGTTCCAATCCATCACCCACAGCAAGCTTTCACTCTTTCTGCCATTTCTCTCCCTTGTCACGAATTACTTCCTCTGGAAATTTGTGCTTCTCCAAAATGCTCACCAGTGCTTTCGCTCTTTCGGGAGAAAGTTCAACCCCATTAAAGTATCGATCTTCAATCCACTTCTTCGACTGGGCAATAGAGGCCTCTTTCATTTCCTGCTTTTGCTCTGGGGTGAGTTCTGGAGTACGTTTCTTCACTTCTGCTTGAACCGCTTCCTTCACTTCTTGCGCTTTTTCTCCTACAGGGCCAACCACCTCTGAAATCTTAAAGCCGTTTGTCATGAATTTTACCAGATTCTCAAGAACCGTCATAACTCCAGCAATTCCTTCTTTGTGAATTGGTTCTAGAAGCTTACCAAGCGCTGCTGCTCCAGAGTATTCCAGAACTTTTTGTCCTGCTTCATTCACTGACTCTCGTGCCCCTTCAGCAATTTTTTTGATTTCGGTGTAGTCACCGGATCGAGCAGCTTGTTCCGCCTTTTTTGCCAAGACTTGGGCGGACTCCACAGAGCCTCCGACTGCAGCGCGAGCTGCTTCTGTGCCTGAATGAACGGATGTGCTGACCTGATCAAGAGTATGTTTTTGTTCTGGAGAGAGTCCTGCCTTGAAGTCAGCAAGAATGTCTTTTCCTTCCTGAACAAGTCCGGTTCTTTTTTCAGAAAGTGTATGCTCAAGCTTTGCCACGAGATCGGCATATTTTGCTTTCTCCGTATCGTTCGTTGCTCTACTTGCCCGCTCTTTGAGTGCTGCGAGGAGCGTTTCTGGATGACGAGTCTCTGTAAGATTCTCGATTGACTGAGGACCGGAAGAGAGCGTTGGATTTTGGGAGATAGACATAAAAAAATGTGAGGTTTCCTTGATTTTCTCACATTTTTCTATTTTGAGCAAAAAATGATGCTAGACTCCTTGGAGTTTATTTGGCTCTCTCTTGAATTGGTTTTCAAACCAAGTTGAGAGTCCAGAAATTACTCCCACTGGCATATTTACATACATATTCTTGAAGTACCGAAGAAACGTTTCTTTTGCCACATCCAAATTTGATACTGATTCTCCTTTGTGTGCATTTCGAGTTTCAGTAAGAGCCCACACTGCAAATATTCCAAAAGTGAGTCCACCATTCACTACGCCCGGATGGCTGCTTCCGAGAAGGGTTGTCTTGAGTGCCTCTCCTGCTTTCGTTGTCCATTTTGACTCGGAAGCCAAAATGGTAGTAATTTCTCGAGCAAGAACGAGAGGTTGGCGAACGGCATTTGCCACCGCTCCAACAACTGGTGTGTCGATTGGTTTCATAAGAACCGCATTGTTGAAGAATTTAGCAAAGCCATTCTTCCCCTCGTATATATCATACTTCAGCATTTTCTGAATCATTGCCTGCGAAGCGCCCCCTTCTTTTGGGGCTGCTGCAGCGGCTGTCTCCGATGTTGGGCGAGCGTCATGGGCAGGGGTTGTTGCCGGAGAAGGAGCTCCAGCAGGAGCTGCAGGAGCTGCAGGAGCTGCAGAAGTTCCGTTACGAGCAGCAAGAGCGGCTTCTATCTTGTCATTAAAGTGCTGGGCTGGCTTGAATACAACTTTGTTGTCACCCAGTTTCATTGTATAGGTTCCATCCAGAGCTCTGACAAAATTGACAGTCTTACCCGTAGAAAGAGTAATAGTGCCCGTTTGTCCTATAACTTCTCGTTGAAGATTCACTCGATCTCCCGTAATAGTTGCTGTGGAAGCTCCAATTTTGGCTGGCTTATAATAATGAAGCGCCCCGCCAATCGCTGCATTCAAAAGGAACTCGGAGAATCCGTCATTCCATACATCTGGATCTTTTGATCGAAGCCTCTCTATGTCAGAAATACCAAGATTTACAGCAGTAAGAACTGCGGGGACGAATAGTCCTTGTTTCAAAAGCCCATCTATCGCTGGATGCTTTGCTCCATCAAACAACTTCCCCACCTTTATCGGACTCGCCTGAGATACCGTTCGGAACAAAGCAAATCCAACCGAGTTCATAATAACCGTCTTGGCTGCATCTGGCTGGTTCATAAACCACTCCTGATTACGAATTCCCGCATGAGCAGCGGTAAACACCGTCCCCTCAATAGCAGAACGTCCAGCGACTCCAGCCCAACGCAGACCACTATTTAGTCTTCCTGCACCAACCGCGATTTGTTGTCATCTATTGAAGTGCAAAGCACCTCTGAGGGCCATTCTTCCAGCTACTCAGGCAATTCAGCCAGAAATAAGAACACTGGTGAGATCGTAAACGACAAAATTTACCATTCGAGTCATTCATTCGTCAGAAATCTTAAACCACTCATTCAGAGGATCTACCGCATCTCGATATTGCTCCCATTCGACAAGTTTGTCTGGATTTGAAATTTTTTGCACTTTTTTCTGAAAGGTAAATCGGCTCTCAAGCGCTTTTGTCTGAGCCTTTCGAAGTTCTTCCAAGTAGTAGGTGTAGTTTGGTACCCCTGCAGCCTCAAAGGCGGCACGATTTGCCTCAAACTCTCGCTTTGCAATGGTATCGAGCTCTGTGGTCATACGGCGCATGGCAATTCCGACCCGATTGGTAATATCATCGGATTCTGCCTTCGTAAGAGTTACCCCATCAATGGCGGAAGCATTGAGCGAATAAAACATATCGTGCATCATTTCCGTTCCATCATTTCGGCGCATAATTCGGATGGCAATCTTTCGCATGCTCGGCTCATCTTTTGCTGAGGCAAGCATCTTAAGATCAGCAATATCATCAGAAGCCCCTACTCCATGGGCCTCAAGAATCTTAGCAGCCTCTTGTGCAGCTCCTGCTGGAGAGAGAGTTTGATTACTCAGAATATCTTCAAGTGCGCGGCATGCTTTTGCTTTTGCTTCACTTCTTATCCAGCGAATAGACGTAACTCCTTTCCCTTCTCGAATCTCACTAAGAATAGCTCGAATTGAAAGATTGGCGAGTGTTGCAATGCCTCCTTTTTCTCGGTCAATTAGTCCACCCTCCGGTCTTCCCGAAGGTGAAGTGGTATCAGGCAAGCCTCCATAACCACCAGAGTTTGCTGGCGAGGAAGGAGCTGTCGGTTTAGCATCAGGGACATACAGCGGACTTCTCGGATCCCCAGAACTCGTACGTCGTCCTCCTCCGCCAATCGGTGAACTCACCGGTGCTGCTGAAGCTCATTCTCGAGGACTACTCTCCTCACTCTGTGGAGTGATTCCGGCAATTGATTCTAGAGCAGCCAAAGTAAGTGGCCCGAACCATCCATCTACAGAGCCCGAACGAGAAACCGTCTTTCAGAGAAGCACAATCTGTGCCTGTATGGCGCGAACATGTTCTTCTGTTGGAGCATCCTGAACCTGCTTCAAAAGAACGGCAAGACTCTTGTTTCCATCATCTCCAGCATTCAATTTTTCTTGAACTGCTGCAATTCTCTGAGCGTACTGCTTCACATGCTCTGTATTCCATGCAAGTTTGCGTGCTCCATCAGGGCTTTGAGATTCCCTTGAAGCCACTGACTGTTTCGCACGATCTCGAGTAGCTTGATCAATATTGGCATTCTCTCCTTCAATGGCTTGAGACGTTTCGGTACGAATTTGCTTCTCTCCATCTTTCTTCTTTTGATCTGCCTCAGAAGCAGCAAGGATATATTTCTGAAGAATGGCAAATCGGGCCTCAAATTCAGGACCTGCATTTCCTCATTTCAGCGCTCGCTCCGATTGCATAAACTCAGTGAGTTCTTTGCGAACCTGCACATCAGCAAGGTTCACTTTGGAAAGCTTATCCCAGAGCTGATCAATATTGCTTTCGTTGTATACTCCTCCCCAAGAAGCGATATTCCCGGCGAGAGTTGATTTGAGAGCTTGCTTCTCAGATTGAGTTCCTTTTTGCACGATTGCCGCATCCGTGTGAAACTCGAGTGTATATTTGTTAGCCATAAGAAAAGGTGATTTACCCTCAAATTGCCATATTTCCTCTATCAATGCAAAAATCGGACCCTTTCGAATCCGATTTATTGTTGACAATAGTATAAATTATTTTAATTATCCGAAATTCGAGCAAGTCTCACCACGGTCTCAATATGGTGCGTATGAGGAAACATGTCCACTGGTATTATATCGGTAATAGTATATTTCCCTCCTTCCAAGAGTGATGCCAAATCACGAACGAGTGTCGAAGGATTACAGCTCACATAGAGAATTTCTCTTGGCTGAAAAGCAAGAATGTTCCCCGCAGCGCTTGGGTGCATTCCGTCACGAGGTGGATCAACTACGAGGGTATCCGCCGATCATCCATTCGCGAGAAATTTTTCCAGGAATTGTTCAACAGGAGCATTTACTGCTTCAAACGTATCAGAAAGTCCATTGATTCCAGCATTCTTCGTGGCATCCATACTTGCGTCTGGAACGATTTCAACAGAATAGACTTTTTCAAATAAGTCCGCAAGAAGTATTCCAATAGTTCCCGTTCCAGCGTACAAATCAAGAAGTATTCCCTTTTGATATCGAATAAGTGATCGGACCGCTCCATAGAGCTGTTCGGCACCCTGGGTATTCGTCTGGAAAAAGCTTTTCGGACGAATCTCAAAGCGCTTCCCAAGAAGAGTCTCATCGATATATCCAGAACCGTGGAGGATTTCTGCTTCTCCCGTAACAATATCGGCACGACCAGAATTCTTCAGAAGAATCATCGTGTGCACCCCCTCTTCTTGGAGGAGGTTCTTCCATACCCCATCAAATCGGTCTCGATCAAAGGCCGGATCCTGTGTATTAATACTCCAGAGAATCATGCAATTCCCCGTAGTTTTGGACTCACGAACGACAAAGTGTCTCCAAACTCCTTTGGCAGTCTTCGGATCATAGGTTGGAAGTCCAGAGGCACGAGTGAGAGCATCTGCCTTGCGAAAAATAGCGTTTACTCTATCGGAAGCAAGAACGCAGTACTCGCAATTCACAATACGGTCAAACTCTCCCTGCTTATGAAATCAAAATCGGAACTCATCATGAATTTCTTCCTTTGCAGAAATGTATTTCCCAAAGGAAAATTCCAGCTTATTTCTATATCCTTCCGTCTCTGGACTCGGAAGTATAGAGTGCCAATGAGCCTGTGTAAGATGACCATTTGCCGCAAGGCCAGAAAAACATTCTCGCACTTGCTCATCTTTGATTCTCAGTTGCTCCTCATACCGAATTGGGAGCCATTTACATCCTCCATACACTTGGTAGTGGGCAGGAAGAGGTTGCTCAAGAGGAGAATGTTCGATTACATCGAGCATTTGTCATTCCAGATGCCCCTTCCGAACTTTTAGGATTCGAACCGATACGAGCTGACCAGGAATTACGCCCCCAGACACCATAACAGCTCTTCCATCTTCGGCACGCGCAAGTCCCTTGCCACTAAATACAAGCTTCTCAATCCGAACTCTCGGGAGAATTTCATTTTTTTTCATAAATTTCGTAAAAGGTCCGAACTATCGAACAGTAATACCCTGACTCGTCAACTCGAAGTTCCCGGAAGAAGTAATCAGTCGAGGAGAAGCTATATTCACTGGAGCTTCTGCTGTTTTTTTCTTCAAGGCGACACTGGCAACAATCGAATTTGCATCGAGTTGCACTGGTTTTGGATAGCGAAGTTTGAGCAAGAGAACTCCCGGCATGCTCGAAACGGGGACAATTTCTACAGGAACTCCCCCCTCTGTTTCTGCCGCTTCTCCAAACACTATCGCCTCTGGATCGGCGACAAGAGTGAGTTCAAGACCAGTAACTCCCTGAGCAGCACGCCCCATTCGGATCTGAACACGGTCTGTGCCAGCGCTCCCTTGAGCCAAAAGAATATCCGCGCTCTCTCGAATAGAAGATCACTTTGTTGCTTCGATAGCAGAAGCTTGGAGCTTCACACCAACATCGGTATTAAACAATGCAACATTTACTCCGAGGGCAAATGCCAAGGCGGTAGTTCCGATGGCGAGATGCTTTCGGAGGGTTGCTTGCTTAAATTCTTGAAAAATATCTTTCATATACGGGCAATTGATTAGGATGAAGTGTATCCGAAATCCACCCTATGGTCAAACATTCTCTCTCATTTGGAGTCGACGAAGCAGGTCGATGAGCCTGGGCAGGTCCTGTATATGCCGCAGCATGCGTTTTTTTGAAACCAAAATTCAAGCGTACCCTAACCTGGTGAATCATTACCGACTCAAAACTTCTCTCCGCACCCCTGCGTGATCGCATTTACGAGGAAATGCATGAGGCAAGAAATCGAGGAGAAATAGCATTTGCTGTCGGTTCTAGTTCTGCCGAAACAATAGACAGAGTATGAATCAAAGAAGCAAATCGTCTTGCAATGGAAATGGCAATTCAAGAACTCATGAGGATTCTCTGACACAACTTTTCCATCTGTATTAAAGTAGATGGTCGAGACCATTACCGCTTCAATCTAGAAGTGCCCCACACTCTCGAAGAGCATGTTGGCTGAGACCGTCGTTTCAAAGAAATCGGAGCCGCCTCCATTCTCGCAAAAGTATCTCGAGATAGATACATGCAAGAATTGGAAAGGCAGTATCCCTATGGATTTGACCTCCACAAAGGCTATGGAACAAAGTGACACAGAGAAAAACTTGAGAAATCTGGACCAAGCCCAGAACATCGTTTCTCCTATGCTCCAATCCGGGTTTTTGGAGAAAGAAAATTCTTCACATGTTCTTCAGAGTAAAAAACTTGATTCGCGCCCTGAAAAAACTATAGTTTTCCGCGAACTAATGCCATTTTCCGTGAAATCTACTCTTGCCTTTTCCTTGGTTTTGATTCTGATATTTTCGTCAGGAATCAATTTCGTGACTGCCGCGCCAAGTGCTCCTACCAGTCCAAGCCTTCCTCCAACGGTTTCTTCGAGCGTTACAAAAGTAGTAGCTGAAACGCTTTCTACCAATACTGGAGAAACAGTGATTGCTCAAGATGAAGTAAGCTCTGCCCTTTCGAAGCTCATTCAAATTTACGAAAAACGGGTAACTCGGCTCCAGGATGAAGTAAACCGACTCCGTATCGAAAACGAGGATCTCCGCACTCAGATCACAAATGCAGGACTTAAAGCCACAAGCATTCCAACTCCGGCCCTAGTACCATCGCAATCTTCAGGAAGCACAGCTCCAAAAACTCCTCAAGAAAAACGCTACGATGCCATCGTATCAAATGTTGTGGTGAGTCTCCCTGAAATTTTGAAGAAAAATTCCGTCTCTGCCTCTGGATCAATTGGATTGTTTGAGTTCATTGAACCAAAAAACTTCTTCATCTCCATCGATAACGGACTGAATCCTGCTGGAGTAACCGCATTTAAGACAAAAATCCTTTTTGAATACGACGCAAATCTTAATCTTAAAATTATCGGAGTATTTGAATTGGATTACCCAACACAACGATACGTGACTGTTCGAGGAAACAATCCATTCTCTGGAGTTACTCGAATCCGAGTGAAAAACCCGAATTATGCTGGAAGACTCCTTGATGAACCAGTAATTCCAAACAGTACTGGAGGAACCATATCAGCAACCGCTTCTTCTTCATCGACAAAACCAACCGCCACTTCAACAGAAGCCCCTTCAGCAAATGCTACCGTGGAAGATGTTCGAAAAGCATATGATAAGAACAAACTCGGAGATGCTATTGAACTTGCCAACTCGGTACTTGCAAAAAATCCGAACAATATAGAGGTTCTCACTATGCGAGCAAGAAGCCAGTACATCTTCAGCAAGTTTGACTCGGCACTGGGAGATATCGCAACCATTTATAAGATTCAGGGTGACGCTATTGATTGTGGTATAGTGAATGATGGTGCTCGAGCTGAGAAAGCTCTCAAAGGAGCCAAAGGAAGCACATTCAGCACCCTACAGACAACAAAGTGTAAGAAATAATTTTCTGAGAAGCACATAAAAAAATCCCCGTGTGGGGATTTTTTTCTTGAAAGTGCAAGACTCTCAAATTAGTACATACCTCCCATACCTCCCATTCCTGCTCCATGATCATGAGCTGGGGCTTCAGATGTTGGCTTCGGAGCATCAACAATAAGTGCTTCTGTTGTAAGGAACATTCCTGCAATTGAAATCGCATTTTCCAAAGCACATCGCTCTACTTTCTTCGGATCAATAATTCCTGCCTTGAGCATATCCACAAAAGTATCTTTTGCAGCATCGTATCCGTAGTTTACATCAGAGGATCGAACGATGGAGTCAACAACGAGTGCTCCTTCTTTCCCGGCATTTTCAGCAATCTGACGAACGGGATATGAGAGTGCTCGTGCGACAATCTGTGCACCAATCTCTTGATCTCGATTCTCAAATTTCATCGAAGCAATTGCCGCAGAAGCCTTGAGAAGAGCCACTCCTCCTCCAGCAACAATCCCTTCTTCAACTGCTGCTTTTGTCGCATTAAGTGCATCTTCAATACGAAGTTTCTTTTCTTTCATCTCCACTTCAGACGCAGCTCCTACCTTGATTACCGCAATACCTCCAGCAAGCTTGGCGAGTCGCTCATGAAGTTTCTCACGGTCGTAGTCTGATTTTGTATTTTCAATCTGAGCTCGAATTTCTGATACTCGGGCGTCAATTCGAGTTTTGTCTCCAGCACCACCGATAATTGTGGTGGAATCTTTCTTTGATACAACCGTTTTTGCTCGACCAAGATGTTCTACCCCCGCCATATCAAGCTTGTATCCAAGTTGATCGGTGATAACGGTAGCACCGGTAAGAATAGCGATATCCTGAAGTATTTCTTTCTTTCTATCTCCAAATCCAGGAGCCTTGATAGCAAGAACATTGAGAACTCCCTTGAGTTTGTTCAAAATAATCCCCGTAAGAGCATCCCCATCCACATCTTCAGCAACAATGACCAAGTCTCGCTTCCCCATACCCGCAAGAGCCTCCAAAAGAGGGAGAATATCTTTGAGACTTGATACTTTTTTATCAGTAACAAGAATGTGTGCATCAGAGATACGGGCTTCCATCTTTTCAGCATCACTTACCATATAAGGGGAGATATACCCTGTATCGAATTTCATACCTTCGGTGAGCTCAACGGAAAGACCAAAAGTCTGCCCTTCTTCAACCGTGATAACCCCATCTTTCCCCACTTTATCCATAGCATCGGAAATAATGCCCCCAACTTCAGCATCTTGTGCAGAAATTGTCGCAACTTGTGCTATCTCTTCTTTGGTAGAAAGCATCTTTGCATTTTTTGCAAGCTCAATCTCCACTTCTTCTCCTGCTTTCTTCATACCATTCTTTAGCTCGATTGCATTGATTCCGGATCGAATTTCGCGGAGTCCTTCTTTTACCATCGCATAGGTTAAGAGGGTTGCTGTCGTAGTACCATCTCCAGCAGCATCATTCGTTCGAGAAGCAGCCTCCTTGATGAGTTCTGCCCCCATATTCTCGATTTTATCTTCGAGCTCTATTTCTTTGGCGATGGTTACTCCATCGTTCGTCACCTGAGGAGCCCCATATCCTTTGGAGAAAATGACATTCCGACCTTTGGGTCCTATAGTCGCGGTAACGGTTTTTGCCACTTTTTCAATACCAGTGAACATTTTGAGGCGAGCTTCGTCGCCGAAATGAATATTTTTTGCTGACATATATTCAAAAATTAAAGACTAATAATCGTGAAGAGTATCTAGGATTTACCCAAGTTTGGCGAGTATGTACTCGTAGCCAACAATTCGGTATTTAGTCCCATCAACCTCGACCTCATCACCAGAATACTGTCCAGAAAGGACTCTATCCCCTGGTTTCAGGTCTATGGAGATATGTTTTCCGTTCGCGTCCTCTCGACCCGGACCAACTGCTACTACCTCATACATATTTGGGCGCTCTTTGTTTGCAGAGGCGGGAAGTATAATTCCCGACTTTGTGATGTTCTCGGCCTCGACTCCTTTCAAAAGAACTCGATCCGACATTGGCTGTATTTGCATATCAGAGAGAATTAAAAACTAAAATTAAGCACTCAGATTATATATGTGCTAATTTTTAAGTCAATAAAAATTCTTGCTCTCCATTTTTCACAATAATTCTGAAGAGAACTGGGAAATTATTTGACAAAGACTCCCTAATTTGAATAATCACGATTACTCTCGTTCCAAATTGCATAGGCAATAGGAACTCTCCGGCTTGTCCCCGGAGAGTGTATGGGCTGTTCACGTTTGTTGGACGCATACTGGTGCGGGCAACCGCAAGAAGGAGACAACCATGAAAAAGACCCTGATTGCCCTCGTGGGCATGGCAAGTTTGGCTCTGGCGAGCACAGCGGCGATGGCGGTACAAGTGGACGTCGGTCTGAACAAAGCTGAGCTGGTCGCGATTGGCGGTGGCAGTGGTGACATGAAGCTCAACGGCGGCGGTTCTGGTTCCATCCAAGCAGCGTTCCCCGACGGCAACGGCATCACCAAGCAACAACCCGCTTTCGCTGGCTATCTGAAGTTTGACCAAGGCGTCGCACTGAAGCCGAGCACTGCCGTGGCCGACATCAACGCACACGTGGGCAAACCCGGTGGACTCACCAAGCTGGAACCTCAAGCCGTCGGCCTGATTGCCCTGAAGCCGGTCGCTGCCCTGCATGGCGACAAGGGAGAACCCATCACTAGCGATGTGCTGAAACCTGGCCTGGCCTCCGGCATTCCGACGCTGTGGAAACCTGAAGCCGTGATCGCCAAGAAAGCCGACGACAAGCGCCCCTGCACCGTAGCCGGTGGCAAAGGCGTGGCCCTCCAACCCGGCACTGGTGCTTTCGCTTCGGCGATGACCACCTGATTCTGGGCCAAGGAAAGACCTGTAACCGCTTTTGGAACTCCCGAACATCCTCCTTGGAGTGATATCGGCTCTGACCAAAAGTACAAAGCCCCCCCCCCC
>JAVKLK010000034.1:0-62715 GCA_031539165.1 Patescibacteria group bacterium
ATACACCGCTCTTCTTCCTACCTCTGCTTCTGGAGCTTCCTCTACTGGAGCAGCTCTTACTATCACTGGGTCTGTTATCACCCAACTGGTAACAAACTATACGAGTGGGGGGAGTAGTGCGAGTGTGTCGAGTGTCACTCCGACATTCTCACTTTCTTCTTGGGTACAAAAAGCAGCCCCATCTATTTCGAATATGATCCTTACGAATGATGGTGTAAATGTATACGCAAAAGATACTGCCTCAACCACATTTTTGGCATATTCTCCTAGTACAAATACATGGACCACGAAGGCTTCTGCTCCAGGATCATGTCAAACCATTAATTTTGTGAATGGAAAAATTTATTGTATCTGGTCGAATTGGCCAGCTGCATCCCCAGTTGTATATGAATATACTCCTAGTACAAATACATGGACTACTAAGACTTCTGGGCCTGCTGGAGGTAGGTGGTCTTTGACTTCCGCCGTAGTCTCAAATAAGATATATATCTTAGGATGATGTTCTGGTGCAAATGAGCAATCTCCAGTTACTACTGTGCATATATATGATGTACCATCAGATAGCTGGAGTACGGGGGCATCTTTTGCTACGGCACGATGTTCTCCGATGGCTGCTACAAGCAATGGACAAATCTATTTATTTGGAGGACATCAGTGAAGTGCTGCATTGGCGAGTGTGGAAAAATTTAATCCTACAACAAATACTTGGTCTTCTGCTCCTTCTCTAGCTTCTGGATTGAGTTCGGCTGCAATTACTTCTGTAACAAACAATGCCATCTATTTAATTTGATGACAGAATGCAGGGTGGTTTTGAGGGGGATCAAGCTCAAGCGCATGGTCAGCAGCCAGTATAGAATACTCATCATCAGGACCTACTTCTAAGGCTCAATTGTCCAATTCAGCATACGGTAGTTCTGCCACATTCTTGAATGGAACTCTCTATCTTGGAGTTGGATGATGATCCTTAGTAAATCAATTTTTTGCTGGAAATTAAATAAAAGAGAGAGAATCTCGATGCCAGTTGACATAGTATAAATTATATGTGACAATGTTCGTGTAATAACTTTACGAATATGTCACAGCTCACTCTCGACTTCAATCCTCCTTCTGGCTCCGTTCGAACTGGTGAAGTTCGTGCACAGTCAAGTGTTCAATACCATGCAGATGCAAGTATGATTGAAAGTTCCCGCTTTGCTCTCAAGATGAGCCTAAGGAATCGAAGTTTTCTTATTCGCTGAGTGTACCATATGTCACAGGTGAATCAGTTCATGGATGAAAGTCTTTCCCGTATTGTGGATTATGTGCACATCGATAGAATTCTTACCTACCGAAATGGGCAGTATGTGCATATTCCCGTTTTAAAAAACGAGGAAATATACCTCCTCCATACTACCAAGGAGATTCTAAAAACCCCATACAGCAACCCGTTTCTTACGCTTCGCTTCGATCGTGCCGTTGAGAAATAAGAAGAATTTCTGAGATAAAATCCATGCTCTATCCCACTAGGGCATGCTTTACAATTCTTTCGGAATCTCTGTTCCTCACGATTCAGTTGGAAAATCTTGTGTTCTGGTTACACTCTGCCCAATCGCCCTCATAGTTCAGTGGATAGAACAAGGCACTCCTAAGGCTTAGACACACGTTCGATTCGTGTTGAGGGCACCATGCCCACATCTACGGATGTGCAGGAGAGGATCGAAACCGTAAAAAATTGAAATACCATGAGTATGATAGCACGAATCACGATAGTTGGACGTCCAAATGTGGGGAAATCCAGCCTTTTTAATGCACTTACCGGACATAAAATAGCCATTGTCTCAGATATAGAGAACACTACTCGGGACATACTCGAGTATCAGGTGCATGACCTCAAGGCTGAGATATCCTATGTTATAGCTGATTCTGGGGGGCTTGCCTTTGGAAAGAATGACGAGATACTTGCCGATGTGCGTTCTCGTGTTGCAGAATCGATCGATCGATCCGATATTATTTTGTTTGTTCTCGAATACGATCGCGTGACGGATCATGACGCTGAAATTGCTCGACTTCTTCGTAAATCCGGGAAAAAGGTGATTGTAGCGGCGAATAAAGCAGATAACGCCGATAGAATGAGAGAGGCTCAATCACTGCTTTCTCTTGGTTTTGGAGAAGTTATTCCGACAAGTTCGGTTCATTCTCGGGGTATAGAGATGCTTCGAGAGGCGTTTGCCACAGAGTTGAAGCGAACAGGATACTCATACAATGAACCAGAGTATGATGCAGAAACCCTCAAGGTAGCGATTATCGGACGCCCAAATGTGGGGAAATCTTCTTTAGTGAACGCTATTACAGGAGAAAACCGCTCCATGGTTCGAGATATGCCAGGAACGACCCGAGATTCCATTGATACAGTTGTTGAATATGAAGGGCAGAAGGTTGTTTTGATTGACACGGCAGGAATTCGTCGATCGGGAAAGATTGGGGCAAGAAATATTGAAGACTGGAGCGTTATGCGAAGTGAACGAGCCATCGAACGTGCCGATGTTGCTGTTATTGTTCTTGATGCAAATGAAGGAATTACCGGGCAGGATCAGGCAATCGTTGGGAAAGCTCTTGAGTTAGCCAAAGGACTTATTCTTGTATTTAATAAGTGGGATATTGTTCTCTCTCGTAAGGATGTGGATCTTTCGAATGTTGAGAAAGATTATATGGGGTACTTGAAACGAAAGTTTGAATTCGTCGATTATGTAACTCCAATTTTTACGAGTGCTCTCGATGGAAATCGAGTTCATGAGGTTCTTGGGAATGCCCTTGCTATCAAGGCTGAACGAAGAAAGCGGGTAAAAACGGGGATATTTAACAGTTTTATTGAGCAGATTATCTACAAGCATGCTCCTTCTGGAAATAAAAAATCCCATAAACCGAAGATATTTTACGGTTCTCAAGTTGATATTGAACCTCCAAAGTTCCTCATCTCCGTGAATAATGAGAAACACTTTCATTTCTCTTATCCACGATATATCGAAAACCAAATCCGAGAGCATTTTGGATTTGCTGGTACTCCCGTCATCATTGAACTCAAGGGGCGTGATAGTATCTACAAGAAGGGTGGCGGACTTAAAACGGAGGAAGATATTGCCGAGCTTGCAGAAAAATTTCACTCCGAAAAAGACTACAAACGGAAACGATTCAGTAGAGGAGTCCGAAAGAAGAAACGAATTTAGACAAGTCTGTTTTTCCCTGCGGCGATGAGAATCGCCGCTATTTTTTTGGAAATTTCTCCTCGAGAATTCGATTGATCGAGCATAACTTGAGGAGATGCATTGAAGGCGAATCCGATCGTGTGAAGGAGAATCGCCATATCGAGAATGAGCTGTGGAATGCGCATAATCTCTTCTCTATCGAGTGTGAAATTAAGAAGAATGCTTGTGAGGGTCTTTTCTTGTGTCTCTGATGCTTCAAATGGGTTGCATATCACATCGAAATGTACTGGTCTCCCGAGGGCTCAGTAAGCGGATTGTACTCGAAGAAAATTCTCGAGAAATACCTCTCTTGATGCTACTGGAATGAGAAAATCAAGAGTACAATTGATTCCACTGACACTTCGCGTAATTCAGAGATTCATCTCAGATATGCCAGTATTTCCTGTTTTAAGGGCAATACCAGTTCGATTGTTTTTTGGTAAAAGAGTATTGCCAAAATCTCGGGGAAATGCGAGAGAGAAGTATTCTCGATAGGAGTCGAGTACAGGGTCGCCACTCCCTTTATCTGGATAGCTCACAGAAGAAACATATTGAGCAGGAACTCACCGCATAATTTCATCTGCTTGTTCAGAGATTCGTGCAATATGAGCGTTTGCCTCCGAGAGAGATTCTCCTGAGTCTTCATTGATTGGTGCAAGAAGAGTATGGTAGATATCTTGGCCTACGGAAAACGTCTGTTGGCCATTAAAGTAGCTGCAGAGGTTGGGTATGCGTATTTGTGTAGGTTGAGGGAGAGCATATCGAGAGCTTGATATGCCTGGTACTTCCCGCACGACTCTTCCATCTTGCAAAAGGTGTTTTCCGAGAGTTTTTATCAAAAAAAGAATGTCCTCTGAAGACCATGCAGTTTGATCTTCATCTTTCCCGAATGAGGCGGAAATTTCATAAGGAGTGTACAATCCTATTTTCCCTGAAGCCTCTTTTTTCGCTACTCGATTTCAAAGATTGAAGTCTATATTAGGGATATTCGTTTGGGTATATGTTTCCGCAATAATTCTAAATATAACTCAGTCTATGAAAGTGCTGAATTTTTCTGGTACGAGAAATGACACCTGAAATCCTCGTCGCCTCTTTGTCCTCCCCCTTTGTCTTTCAATTCACCCAATGGAAAGAGTTCCATTTTGCAACAAAGGTATCCCAAGAGAGAAGGTAACTTTCTGCTTTTCTGTCTTCTGCACGAGCATAGTAAGAGCGCTTTCGAATCGGAGCTCTACGGTGTCAGTATATGCTTCTCGATATATATCGTGCTGAAAAGAGAGGGGTTGTTTGTGCATGGGCACTAATTACGAACGGACTGCCAGGTTACTGCTGAAAGTTTCATGTAGGAGGATTTTGCATTGGCGAGATTTGATGCCGCCAGTTCACGATAGGCTTTTTGTTTGCTTCTTTCTGCTGCGGCAACATTTCGAAAGTATTCGTTCATGGAAAAGGTGAGGTTTTCTAGCTCTCGCACAATATCTCGTGCCTCATAGGAGTTTAATTCTCCGCTTTTCACTCTTCGAATAACCTCCTGTTTTACCTGAGATACAAAATACTTTGTCTGAGAGAGTCGCACTTGCTCTGTGGTATTTTTTAGAGGAAAATCTCGTACCTGAATCGATTGGATTCTTGTTATTTCGGGGCTTGAAGAAACAATATTACTCAGGAAAAAATCGTTTGCCTGAGCAGAAGTATTGAGAGTAAGACTGAACATGCCTGCGATTCCGCAGATGAGACCGAAAGAGGCCCGAAGAAAAAGGGATGACATAAGTAACTTATACTTTCCATAAAGTATATGTCAAGTTATTTGCAATATTGAAGCATTTCTATACAATGGCTCGTTATTTTTCCAAAAAACTCATGAAGAAACATAAGATGCCAAACAGTAGAACTGAAATGCTTGAACTTATCAAGAAATCCAGCAAGAAACCAGGAGGATCCAAGAATCGAAGCCCTTTAGCAGTACTGTTTTTTATGGCGATACTCGTCTCGTATATCGGGTATGTTTATTTCATCGCAGGCCCTAAAGAGATAGTGCATACAAATACTGGACTGAATCAGGTAACTTCTCAGTACCTTTCCGGGGCATATGCTGAGATTGTTGTTGAATGAAGCACACTCTATGCGAAGAAACCTCCTCGACAAGAAAGTGTTGGAGGCAAGACTGTTTCTCTCGTGGATGTTGACAAAGTGCTCATGCCTCCAAAAGACTCTCTGAAAGATCTTGGATTTAACAGTCTTACCGTCCCGACAAAAATTACGGTTAAGGAAGACATCTGGGGAAATATTCTCGTTGACCTCGTTCCAACACTTCTTGGCTTTGTGGTTATCATGGCGCTATTCATGTTCCTTATAGGAAAGATGGGTGGTTGAGCCTCGGGTCCGATGGCTTTTATCAAATCTCGTGCAAGGATTTACGAACCCGGAAAGGATAAAGTTACCTTCGCTGATGTGGCTGGTTCCGTAGAGGAAAAAGAAGACTTGGCAGAGGTGGTAGACTTTTTGAAGAATCCTAAGAAATTTCGAGATCTTGGAGCAAAGATTCCCAAGGGAATCCTTATGGTTGGTCCTCCGGGGACAGGAAAGACGCTTCTTGCTCGTGCTGTTGCAGGAGAATCTAATGTCCCATTCTTTTCTATTAGTGGATCGGAATTTGTAGAAATGTTTGTTGGAGTGGGGGCAAGTCGAGTACGTGATCTCTTCAAAGAGGCCAAAGAGCGCTCCCCGAGTATTATTTTTATCGATGAAATTGACGCTATTGGAAAGAAGCGTTCTCCGGGAATTTGAGGATGACACGATGAGCGCGAACAAACGCTCAATCAAATTCTGACCGAAATGGATGGATTTGAGACGGATACCCATGTCATTGTTCTTGCTGCCACAAATCGTGCCGATGTTCTCGATAAAGCACTTCTTCGACCAGGGCGGTTTGACAGAAAGGTGACGATTAATCTTCCGAATTTGGAGGATAGAATCAAAATTTTAGAAATTCATGCCAAAGGGAAGCCTCTCTCCAAAGATGTTGACCTCCGACGATTAGCAAGTTCAACCGTTGGATTTTCTGGTGCGGATTTGGGAAATCTTCTCAATGAGGCGGCTATTCTCGCAGGGCGTCTTAATGCAAAAGAGCTTACCAATGCGATTCTCCAACAGTCTGTTGAGAAAGTTCTTATGGGAAATACTCGTAAGTCGAGCAGAATGACAGAACTCGAGAAAAAGATTACGGCATATCACGAGGTGGGGCATGCTTTGGTTGGAAAAATGACTCCATTCACAGATCCGGTACACAAGGTTTCTATTATTCCTCGATGATCTGCTGGAGGCGTGACTTGGTTCCTGCCCGAGAAGGATAGAACCTATGTGACAAAGGCAAAATATCTCGATGAGCTTGCTACCCTGTATGGAGGAAGAGTTGCTGAAGAAGTGTTTTTTGGCAAAGATATGGTTACTACTGGGGCAAGTTCTGATATTGAACGGGCTACAGAAATTGCTCGGGCCATGGTTATGCGATACGGATTTGATGATGAACTTGGGGCGGAAAATTTTGCTGCTGATAGAATCGAAGGAAACTATCTTGGAGCCGAAGGAGGAGGGAAGATTATTTCTGAGAAAACTCAAGAAAAGATTGATGAGAAAGTACGAATGATTCTTCAGTCAGCGTACAACCGAGCAAAGCATATTATTGAGACCTACAGAGATACGCATGTTGCTATTGCTGATGTGCTCCTAAAAAAGGAGGAGCTTCTTGCGGATGAATTTGATGCATTTTTTCAAGGAATGTCTCTTCCAGAAAAGGCAACTGTTTAAGATTTTCTCCCCCTTTTCTTTTTTTTCGTTTTGTCCTCCGGTATAACCAGGATATGAAACGAATAATTTTCTGGTGTATACTTTTGCTTGTTGCATGAGGTACAGCTTTTGCGAGCGGGATCGCTCTCTATAGTGCTCTTCCAAATACCGATGATGATGCAGCGCTCGAATATATTGAGCTCTGGAATGATGGATGTGAAGAAGTGTCCCTTGCCTGAGTTACTTTGCGGGATGCTTCAGGGAAAACATTTACCATAAGTTCGGGCATACTGAGTCCCTGAGATATCCGAAGAATTCCTCGGTCTGAATCGAAAATTATTTTAAACAATTCCGAAGAAACACTGGAAATCCTTGATGCTTCTGGTCAAGTAGTTCAGCATGTTTCGTATGCAACCTCGGAGAGGAATACGCCCATCTCATTTGCCGTGCCTACCACCTGTGAGGTAGAGACCGTCACAGAGGTGGTAGAGTTTTCTCATTCTTCCGGATCGACCACTCCTCCCGGTACGCAGAGTCAGTCTGGAAGCATACTTGAGTATGCGAGTACATCATCCGTCGAGTCTTCTACTGGATCAACGAGCTCATCTAGTGGAACAACTGCCTCGGGAGTGGCTCTGTCTTCACAAACCCAAACCGGAGTAATCCAGATTGTCACTTCGACTGGAATGATCATGCCCCTAGAGGGAATTCCTCTTATTGAGCCGATTTGGCTTCGGATTTTTGATAGTGATGGAAATCAAAAGATAGATCGTCTGGAAGTCCAATATTCTGGAGTTCTTTCGGGAAGTGTCGCATCGGGAGGAGTGCTTATTTCTTCCGCAACTGGATGACTGGCTTCTTCCGGTATTCAGACTGGGACAGGGGTTATTCGAGAATTGTCGTATTCCGGATCCATACTCCACATTCTCTTGTTTGAGCAGGATAAAGTCTGAACGACACTTCGGATTACCTCTGATACCTCGAGTCATCTTCGCCTAAAAACGGTTTCTCCATTCGGACTGCTGGATATATGGGGACGTCCAGTGATTCCTATTACTTTGACTCAGTCATTCTCGGGCTATACCTCTGTCACGAATGAGGCACTCCCGCCGATAAGTTCACCCCTCTCATTTTCTTCGTCAGCGGCTCCATCAATTCCTTCACCCTCTCCTCCTCTCCTCCAGTCTTCTTCATGAGTCCTAAAAAGCTCAAGCACCTGAGGAACGCTTATCTTGACGGGGGCTTCTGTACCGTCGAATCAAAAACAAGATGCTCCGCGAAGTATCCCCGATCCACTTATTGTGATTCAGTCAGGACTTTCTTCTCATGGACGATGTATGAATCAATCATGCAAAATTAATGTGCGACATCCCGTATTGGAGTCTTTTGAGCGGTGTCGTTGGACTCTCGACCCAGTGGGTGAGCTTGGAGGAACGATTGACGGATGTAATCCCCGCGCATTTGACTTCCCAGAAGAGGGGTGAGCGATTCAACTCACTGTTTATGATGAGAAAAGTCCTTCTCTATTTCGAACAAATACTCTTCTCATATGAGCCTTTCTTCCCACCGCTTTATCCAGCGAGCCCCAGCCCACATCTTCTTCATCTTCGCCACAAAAAGTGGTTTCTGAGATACCTCCCAAGGCGGTATCAAAAACAGCGTCAGTGCAGTCATCAAATCCATCTATGCAGACGAATTCTAAAAAAACTACTACAAAAACCACGAAGAAAACTTCTCCTTCTTCCAGTCAGAAAGCCTCTTCCGAGTCTTCGACTCCGAAAGAATCAGTGAAACCCTCTTCGGCTCGTCAGGTGGATCCCGAAGGCTCTTCTATGATCACTGGTATTATAGGGATTCTTTGCGCGGGAATTGGTTTTGCTGTAGCGCTTTTTCGGAGCAAAATAGGAACAATTCAGTAGGGGGTGATTTTGAGATTTTGATGAGTTGTTTGAGTTTTCGGAGAGTCTCTTTACAATTCGGAAAATGTTTTTCCTCATTCTCTATGAAAAAGATTACGAAATGTGTGATTCCTGCTGCTGGTTTCGGAACAAGATTTCTTCCAGCTACCAAAGCTCAGCCAAAAGAGATGCTTCCCATTGTTGATAAGCCAGTGATACAGTACCTTGTAGAAGAGGCGGTAGCATCGGGTATCACGGATATTATTATAATTACCGGAAGAGGGAAGCGGAGCATTGAGGATCACTTTGATAAATCATTTGAACTCGAACACACTCTTGTTGAAAAATGAAAGGCAAAGGAACTCGCTGAAGTCGAGAAGGTTTCAAATCTTGCAAACATTGCCTATGTTCGTCAGCCACTTCCTCGTGGAGATGGAGACGCACTTATGTATGCTCGTCATTTTCTTGGAGACGATCCGTTTCTTGTGTTATTTGGAGACGATCTTGTTATGCATGAAGTGCCTGCTGCAAAACAACTGATAGAAGCATACTATCGCAAACAATCCCCGATTCTCTGTTTGGAGCGAGTGCCAGATGAGCGAGTTTCCAGTTACGGTATCATTGAATCTAATTTTACAGAAGGAAGAGTTCACAAAGTTGATCGATTTCTTGAGAAGCCGAAACTCGAAGAAACACCATCTCGTTTAGGTGTTGTAGGAAAGTATGTGCTTACGCCAGATATTTTTGATTACATTGAGCGTGCTGGACAAAGTGCTGGGGGGGAGAGGAGACTTGCTGATGGATTTGTTGAAATGCTCAAAGAGAGAGACATTTATGGGTATGAAATCGAAGGTCGAAGATACGATACGGGTGATAAATTTGGATTTCTCCAAGCA
The DNA here is from genome assembly GCA_031539165.1 of Patescibacteria group bacterium. GTDB lineage: Bacteria > Patescibacteriota > Gracilibacteria > BD1-5 > UBA2023 > CAIVSN01. The sequence continues at coordinate 9,802 of JAVKLK010000034.1, forward strand.
ACTATCGATTATGCTTTGGAGAGAGAAGATCTTGGTCCAAAACTTCGCGAATTTATGAAAAATCGGGCATAGGGAATAGAGCTGAAGTATTCAAACCCCCTGTACTTATGCGATTGGATCAGGCTGTAGCATCTCTTCTTGGTGTTTCTCGAAACCGAGCACAGTTTTTTGTAAAACATGGACTGGTTCGAGTGGGGTCAACTATCTGCCTCACTTGTTCTCGGGATGTTGGAGAAGATTCTTCGCTGATTCAAGTAGAATCAAATCCACAACTGTGATATGTTTCTCGAAGTGCTCAGAAACTCGCAGACTTTCTGGAATTCTCTCGCATACCTGTTTCGGGATTCCGCTGTCTTGATGTTGGGGCTTCGACCGGATGATTCACCCAAGTTCTTCTCGAGCGAGGAGCTACCCATGTTGTAGCCTTGGATGTTTGAACCGCTCAGCTCCACCCTTCACTTTGTTCGAAAGCAGAGATTACGAAGATGGAAAATACCGACATACGTACCTGGAAGAACGAGGAAAAATTCCTTCGAATTACCGCAGATGTATCCTTTATTTCTCTTCGTGAGATTCTCCCTTCTATTTTCTCTCACTTATGAGAAAAGGGAATATGTATTGTTCTTTTTAAGCCACAATTTGAACTCTCTCAGCATTGTATTTCCCGTACTGGGATTCCAAAGTCAGAGCGCATCCGTCAGGAGGCGGTAGAGGCATTTCGAACCTATCTTGCAGAGAATGCTCTACGCGTTCTCTATGAAAAAGAATCAACGCTTCAGGGGGAGGCATGAAATCGGGAAGTACTGTTTGCTCTGACTCTTTCCTAAAAAGAACAAAGTTGTGAGGGCTGAGAGTTGAACTCCCCATAAAATTCTATATCATAGGTTTTTCTCTTATGTGAAGGTGACCAGTCGTACAGCGCCAAAAAGAACTTACCGCTCAATCAAGGGGGAAGATTTTTACGATTCATGCGAAGCTTATTTCTATTGCAGCCTCTAAGGGGGCCGACCCCGCTATGAATACTTCTTTAGCGGAAGCGATTTCTCAGGCAAAAAAAGCAAATGTCCCAAACGATACTATTGATCGTGCCATTCGAAGATGATCCGGACTAGAAAAGGGAACTCAGTCCATTGAAGAGGTTATATATGAATGATACGGGGCAGGGGGTGTTGCTATTATCGTCCGAGCTTTGACGGATAATAGGAATCGAACCGCTCCGAGCATGAGGCATGCATTTAGTAAATGCTCGGGAAACCTTGGTGAAACGGGATCTGTTTCTTCTTTTGCCTTTCGCTTTGCGGGGTATATTGTTTTGGAGGGAGTTCTTACTCCTACTTTAGAGGAGCTTCTTCTTGAGTCTGGTGCTTCTGACTATCATGAAGAAGAAGATGGGGTACATGTTGAAACTGCTTGGCATGATTTTGCAAAGGTTCGAACGTTTTTTCAGGAGAGAAATATTTCCCTGATAGAGTCAGGTTGAACCTATCTCCCTACGAATCTTATTACACTCTCGGAGTTTGACAAAGCCCTCAAAGTTCATAGTCTCATTGAGACGCTTGAACAAGATGAGGATGTAGAATCCGTGTGGCATAATGCGAGTATTCCAGAAGAGATTCAGAAGCAAATTCTTGAGCACCTTCAAAATAACCGATTTCGAACCTAATATGAACCCAACAGACGCTCAAACAGGCGATGGAGCTCAGACTGGAGCTACTTCAGATGGTGGGACTCCGCCTCGACCGCCTCGAATTACTCCTCCTAAGAAACCAGAAAACGAGATATTTTATGATCTCGCCTCAATTCATCCTCTCTCTGACTTTGATGAGGTATACTTTCTGGATTTACTGGAGCATTCCCTCTCTCTTTCTGTTTCTGAGAAGAAACGAGTCGTTGATGCTATTCCCACTCTTTCTCAATTTCAAGTGGATGAGCTTCATAAGGTATTCGAAGATGAGCGTGAAGAATTCAAAAAACTTCTCACAAAAGAAGGAGATGTGATTCGAGACTTAGTGGTAAAAGCAAAAGAGGGGTGGACACAACTGAGAGGCATGTATCTGGATGAACAGCGCGAGTTCGAAAAACAAAATATGGACGCTGCAAAAATGAATGAGTTGAAGCATTTGCTCGACGAATCAGACGAGGCATAGTTTTCTCGAGTAAAGCCCTGCCTCATTCATATGCCCTAATTCCCAAGGGGCATATTTTTTATGTGAGTAAGCCTGACCCCACTAGGGGTCCTATCTATTCCAATAAAATCGAATTGGAGAACATCTTCAGAAAGATTCTCTTTGAAGGCGTAATACTGCATAGCTCGCACAATTCGAAATTGTTTTTTCTTTGTAAGGCCCTCAAGGGAACTTCACTTTTGGGCTGTTCGGCGGTATTTTACCTCGATGCAAATGACCTTTCCTCATTTGCTTGCGACTATGTCAATCTCTCCTCCGCGGATATACCAGTTCTTCAAGATAATACCATACCCATTTCGCACGAGATATTCCTCAGCAAGAGTTTCTCAGAAAATGCCCGTAGTTCGATGATTCATAAAAAAATTTCTGATAGACTACCGGTACTTTCGGAAATCTTGCAGAAATTTTCAGGAAATTTTTGAAAACGGAGCTCTCTCAGAAATAGGAGGGGGTAAATTACCCTTCAAGATTCATATTCTCGATTTTCTCTCGAATTTTTTGTTCTCCATTTACTCGGGGATTATAGTAATCATAGAGAAGCTTTACGAGAGCATCTTTGTCGAGTTCTTCGCTCTTGAGCCCAATGGTCTCAAGAGAATTTTTAATAGTGGCAACCCGCTCTGAGTTTCCTTTGCGAAGGGCTTCAAAACTCCTCCGTTTTGCTCGGATGGTTGCGACCGTTTCTTCGCTGGTAATTGCCGACCAAAAGGTTCGAAATAATCCAAGCATTCCCGTGTCTCGGACAGAACGCTCCCCATCTTGATCAAAAGGCACCACGATATAGAAATCCTTTTTCATGATTTGAGCCATGTCAATCAGATTGGAGAGGAAGTCGATGTATCGGTACGTTTGTTCTTGAAGGAGTGGATTTGACTGCTTCAGAGCAAGGTTCTTGAGCTTGAGAAGATAGGCCTCAATATCCACCTTGAGGGATCGCACAATGATTTGAATCGGAAATCGAAGGGAATTCAAGAAGCGCTGATATCCATAAATGATAGAATCTTGTTCTTGTTCGCTCTTGAGATTGAAGTTGAGTGCCTGAACTTTGAGCACCATGCGGGACGAGCCATCCTTCATAATCATGCAGTTTCCTCGTATTTCACTGAAAGGAAGATACTTTTGTGTTGTGGAATCCTGATGGGGCTTACGGGCAACCTTGACGGATGGTGATGGTGGGTCGAGAGAAAGTGATGAATTGCTCATGGGGGAATACAGAGAGAAACTAGAGTTTTGCTAATCTTTCCGATACAGCATCTTCTACTTCGGTGAATGCGCCTTTTGAATCAGCTCGCACTTTTGCGGTTGCTGCTGATGTGACATATCCGACTCGAAGCATATCGTAGCTTTCGGTCCCTTTGCTCCAAACTCGAATACCTGTGTTAAGATTCACTCGGAGCATGTTGAGGAGAAAGGGAAGAAACGTCATTTCCGAGTTTTTGAATACTGCAATAAATACAGAAATGAGAATAATGAGAATAGCTGGAATGGATGCAAGCTCTGGTCCAATACCTTGCTCAAGAGATTTAAATATGGAATATCCAATTCCACTTCCAATCATAATGATTCCAATCTGACGAATGGAGAGTCAAAGGAAGATGGTATCTTCATTTTCTATTTGTACGGGAATCTTGTATTGCATAGTGTTCTCAGTATAGCAGAATGCTTCCAACAACGCAACAAACGCTCATGTCTGACAACGGTTTTCGGTTGACTTTGGGGCAGCAAGGCTTATAAAGGAGCAAATCTATGAAGTAGCTCTTAAACCGTTTCTATGCGCTTTGATTTCATTAAGCATCGTGTTGTATTTTACACTATTGCTCTCGCTCTATTTGTTGCATCGCTTGCCGCACCGCTCGTTTTCCCAGTAAATCTTGGAATTGATATGACAGGAGGTACCCAGACCGAATATAATTACTCGGGAACTTTCGATAAAGCTCAGGTAGAAAAACAGGTAGCTCAGGCAACTCAGACTGCACAACATAACGGGAAATCTGCTATCAATACAACGGTGGTATATGCCATTTCTGGAGAGAAGAAATTTGTTGTGGAGGCGGGATTTAATACAGCGGGCATTTCGGATGCTGATCTTGATGCTATCAAGACAAAATTCCGAGACACTCTCACGAACAGTCTTACTCCAGAAGGAATCAATCTTGTAAAATACAATAATGTAGGGGAATCTTTCGGAGACTATATTAAAAAGACTGCATATCTCACACTCGCTCTCGTAATCGTAGTGATTTCCCTCTATATTGCCTATGCCTTCCGGGGGACTATCGAAGGAATATCGAGTACTTCTTTTGGATTTGTAACGGCGATTTCTCTTTTCCACGATGTGGTAATCGCCTTTGGATTGTATGTACTTACATCACATTTCTTCCCTGAATTTAAGGTTGATACATTCTTTATTACAGCAATGCTTACGGTGCTTGGATACTCTATCAATGACACGATTGTGGTAATGGATCGTATTCGCTCGAATCTTCGTCTTCCAGGAAGTCGCAAGGCAAACTTCGGAGCGCTTATCAACGATTCAGTAAATGATACTATGACTCGTTCGGTATTTACCTCTCTCACGGTAGTAATCGTTTTGGTGGCGATGTTCTTCTTCGGGCCGCAGGCAATTCAGGGCTTTGCATTGGCACTCATATTTGGTACGCTTGTTGGAGCATATTCTTCTATCTGTATTGCTGCACCACTTCTCTACGACATTACTCGAAACAAGTAAACTTCTTCTCCCCGATGGATATAATCATTCATCGGGGATTTCTGAATTTTTCGTTTTACAAATAGAATCGATTCACTATACTCTGCCTGCTCTTCGGAGTAGCAAGGGTCCATAGCTCAACTGGATAGAGCACCGGTCTTCGAAGCCGTAGGTTGAAGGTTCGAGTCCTTCTGGGCCCACCATCTCTGATTCCTCATATGAGATGGAGGGAAACCAAAATGTAATCAATGCCCAGGTGGTGGAATGGTAGACACGTACGTTTGAGGTGCGTATGCCGTAAGGTGTGTGGGTTCAAGTCCCATCTTGGGCACCAAACAAATAAAACCCCTCGTTCGCAAGAATGGGGGATTTTTTAGATAAATGAAAACAAGGGATTATTTTATTCCCCTTTCACAAATTCTCCTGCCACCTCTCCTACGACTGCTCCATTTTTGGAGAGCTGTACTCTCACGGAATGTTTCCCGAGAGAAAGAGAGGATATTCATATATAATCCTCTTTCAGAGGCTTCCCATCAAGTAGGAAAGTGACCGTATCATACGAAATCTTCGTCCAGAATCGGATGGAGATTTTTTGACGAGTATCGGGAAGAGCAGTATCCAATCGGTACATGCTTCACGGGAGCGGACTCGTCAGGACAAGAGATGGAGTATTCGATGAAGTGTGAGGGGTGTTTTCCTCGTACTTGGGAGACTCCATAATCCGACTTTCTGGATCTATTTCTCGAATAATTGCTCCAAAAATTTCCCCAGCTCCGCTTGCCCCAGAAACTCCTCGCATATTTGAGCCGTCCTTATTCCCGGTCCATACCGCCATCAAGTATTTCTCACTGAAACCAATCGCATAATTGTCGCGGAAATTTCGAGAAGTTCCCGTTTTTACAAATACTCGTCCTTCTCAGAAATCAAGAGCGCTCTCAAAGGGAAACTCTTCCGATTTGTATTTCTGATGAGAGAGCGCACGCACAATTGCTTGGCTGAACTCTGGTTTTACTTTGGGAGAACACTTTCCAAAGGCTGCCTCATCGAGACTGAACTCACACAGAGCTCCTTCTTTGGCAAAAATTGTATAGGCTCGTAGGAGCTCCCAAAGCGAAACCTCTCCTACGCCGAGAGTGAGAGCGAGCCCATAGTGGTCTGATGATTCCGTAAGACTTGTAATTCCGAGTGAGCGAAGAAATGTGAGCAGTGCTTCTCATCAGACTTCCTGAGCGAGCTTTACTGCAGGAACGTTGATACTTCAAGCGAGAGCTTCATTAAGGGATATAAGTCCTCGATATTGCAGACTATAGTTCTTTGGTTCATAGGATGTTCCTTCTGCAGTAGGGAATCGTACTGGGGCATCGAGAATCATATCCGTCATCTGTCGTCATTGCATTATGGACAAGAGATACGTGAAGGGTTTAATGGTTGATCATACCTGACGTGGAGAAAAAATAGCACTCACTTGTCCTGCCTTCCCAAAATAGTTTGCTCCTCCAATGAGAACTCTTACTTGAAGCGTTTCCCTGTCTACTATAAGTATTCCGAAGTCGGATACGTTTCTATATTGTAAATCGGTTCGGATAGACTGAGCAATACGCTCAACTCGCTCCGTGAGGTACCCATCAATAGAAGTATGAGTCGTAGAGCTATTGGTGCGCCGAAGGGCATCCAGTACATACGGGAATTTTGATTGAGGCGTTTCATACTGAAGGGGTTCTCGTGCAATGGTTTGTTGAGCCTCTTCCGATATAACTCCTGCTTGTTTGAGTCGAGTAAGATTTTGTTCAAACCGTATACGAAATGCTTCCGGTTCCTGTATTGGATCGTAGAGTCGAGGATTGTTAATGCTTGTAATAAGACCAAGAACTTCAGCTTGAGTGAGGGAATCAAGGGATTTCCCATAGTAGCTATTGCTTGCAGCTTCTATGCCTATTGCGAGTCTTCAGAAATGAACTCTATTGAGATACATTTGGAGAATCTCATTTTTACTAAAGTGTGCCTCTATACGAAGAGCGAGAAGCATTTCCTCTGCCTTGTGTTTCAGCGTTCTGCTCCGATTGATTCCGAGTATATTTCGAGCGAGCCCCATAGTAAGGGTAGAACCCCCCTGAGTTGGACCAGTCTCTCCTAAAAATGAAGATTGCATATTCCGAACAACGCTCCGAATAATTCCCGTTGGACTCACTCCGGCGTGCTCGAAGAAATATCTATCCTCAAGAGCCACAAGAGACTGTATCAGAAAGGGGTATGATTCAAGCGAGTCGAGAGAGGCGTGGCGTTTTCCTTGAGTGAGAATTTCTCCGAGAGGATTCCCGGCTCTATCTGTGATAGTCTCTGACTCTGGAACTTCTGGTATGAACGGGGGAACGAAAATAATCCATCCAACAGCACTCAAAACGACACAGAAAAGAGTGATGATGAAACGAGTTCGATTGACAAGAGGAATTAACACAAAGGAGGGGTGAGTTGAGTTGCAATTCATTTAACGAATCATAGTATGAAAATCAACCTCCTTTTCCTATGAACTTTCCTCGCTCCTTGCAAACCATTTGCGCTCAAATTACACAATTCATGAGCCGTTCTCCCATGAACCGTTTCTCCCCAAAAGTTTTTGGAGGAGGAATCCTTCTGCTTCTTCTCCTTGGGACAGGGGCATTTTTTGGCTATCGATACTGGAATTTTCTCCATCTTGCTCCAACGGTGATAGCGGGAAATTTCAATTTAGAATATAAAAAAATTCCATATAACGCACCGTATATTGATATTACATTTTCTCACCCACTTGATCCAAAGAGTGTTACGAGCGGAAATGTGGTTATCTATCCATTTGTTCCAGGAACTCCGTCTTTGGAACAGGGGAATGTAATTCGATATACTCTTGGGCAACACCTAGAAATAGGCAAGAAGTACCTTGTGGAACTGAAAGATGGAATAACTTCAGATCGTGGGACAAAACTCGAATCTTCGATTACCTATGAGATTGAAGCGATTGCAGGGGTTACTGTGACAAAAATGATTCCTTCAGAAAAAACGGATGCTCTTGGGAAGAACCCGATTTTCATATTCAACATTCCCGTCGTTTCTCTCAGTTCTCTGAAAGAAAAAGATACCCTGCCATGCCCCGTAAAATTCACTCCAGATATTTCTGGTACATGTACTTGGCTATCAGGGAATATTCTGGAATATACAATACAGGCTCCACTAAACGCTTCTACGGAATACTCGGTTCATATTGATTGAGGAGGTGCGCTACTTTTCCCTTTGGAGAAAGCATTTGACGGAAAATTTCGTACCACGGAACTCTCGGTTCTTACGGGTTCTCTTGATGAATCTGGAGCACAACGGTTTTCTCCAAAAGAGGGAATCCCACTTCGTTTTACCGCTCCAGTCTCTCCTGCCGAATTAGAAAATTTTTTGAGCCTTACGGATGAAGCAGGAAAGGCGGTTTCGTTTAAGATTTTGAGTACGGAAAAAAATCCAGGAGATGCGGGTTCCTCATTTCGTATTACCGGATCAGAAGGAGCTCCTTTGGAGTACTCGAAGAAGTATCTTGTGTCTATCCGAGAGGGACTTCCTCCATCCCCGGGGAATATTGTTCTCGCTCAGAAAGTACAATTTCCCGCTCAATCGAATGCGTTTATTTCCCAAGTATCGCTCATTCAACTTCAAAAAAGTGCAACGGGTGCTCTGGAAGATACGATTGATTTGACCGGGCTTGGATTTCTTCCTCCCAAAAATGCTCGGATAGCTCTTACATTTGATGAAGATGTTGATCTCGAGGCTCTTCAGAAGAATGGGGCTCAAGAGGCAATATATCTTCAAGAGCAAGGGAAAGAAAAAATAGCCTGTATCCTTACGCAGCCAAAACAGTCCGTTCCAGAAGCACCAGATTCTCTCAAGATGGTGGACCGCCCAAATCTCCGAATGGTCTTCTGTGAACCAAAAGAATCTCTTGTTCGGAATACCCCGTATGATCTTGTCATAGAGCCACGTATTTCTTCTGGATTACGGACGGAAATTCGGAAACCCGTACCCACTCCTCCAAAATTCTCCATACAGACCTTTGATATCCTCTCTGCAACGGAAGCCTGTGTGTATTCTACAACTCCTATTCCTTACACGAGTACTGGGTTTGTTTTCACTCCTGCAGCTAAAATGCGAGGTATAGGGGATGCCTACTATGATTACGAAAAAAAGAAGGAGGTCTGTCCTCCTCGTCCAGGACTTCGTGCCCAGGTGGCTCAAATTCGACTTGATGGGAATACGCAGTACGAGTTGAAGATTCCTGCTTCAATTCAGGATATTTATGGAGAGTCTCTTGAAACGGATTTTGTGAAAACAAAATTTCAAACTCCAGCTCTCACCCAAAAGGATGAGTATTTGTATTTCATGCCAGGGAAAGAAATTCAAACCCTTCCTCTTTCTGCTCCCGTTGTTTTGCCGATTCAATCGGTTAACGTATCCGATGCATACGTTCGTGTCTGCAGTCTGAGTCCTCAGTCGTATGCCAAGTATACATCCGGAGCAAGGTATGCCTCAGGCTATACTCCGGATTGTGAGTCCGAGGTAACCAAACGCATTGCTCTCAAGAATGGAAAATGGAATCTCACAACCCAAAAGATAGATATTTCTGCTGATGTTTTAGGTGGAGCTCCTCTTCCAGGGAATATCCTTCTCATCCGAGTTTCGGTTGATCCGATTCGGGCAACAGATTTTACCTGGTATCAGGAGCGTGCATTCACAGTAACGTATGTACGTACGAATCTTTCTCTTGCTCTTGAATCTGCCGAAAATAAAAACATTCTTTTGGCAACAACATTTGACGGTGTACCGGTTCCTGATTTGCGCTTTGAGATGCCTGGATGCTCTCTTGCTCTTCCGAAGTGGAATGCGACAAAACAGTACTATGAATTTGCTGGTCCTTGGTGATCTGGATGTACTGCAGGCATGGGAGATGTCCTGATTGCTCGGTCGGATACCTACTATGGAGTACTTGCTTCCTCTACGGATGCCACATCAAACTATGATTTTGGACAGATGGGAGGGATGGATAGCATGGAACGGGAATATGTGTATCTTCACACGGATAGGCCAATATATCGAGCGGGTGATACGATTCATTTTCAGGGAATTTTGCGAACATTTGCTACTACGGCCTATGTGAATTCCCGTGCTAAAAAAGTAAAACTCAGAATTCTTACTACCGAAGGACAACTCTTCAAAGAAATTACCGTTCCGGTTGATGGGAAGTCGAATTTCTCTGGAACACTCGATTTGGTCCAGGGAATGCGCACTGGGCGATATTCATTTGAGGTGCTTGCCTACAATGATTCCGCAGCAAAAGAAACGGATGGATACTATGTGGTAAATGATGCGAGCTTCTTTGTAGAGCAGTATGTGAAACCAGTATTTCGCACTGAGGTTACAAGTGGAAAAAGAGAAGTACAACCTTGAGATACGCAAAATGTAGAAGTGCAGGCAAACTACTATTTTGGCTGATCAGTGCCAAGAGCAAAAGTTCATGTTTCCGTTCGTGAGCAGGACTATTACTTTGATCCGAAGCAGTATTCAGAATTTCGATTTGGCGTGGACTCAAACCTTCTCGAATGTCGATACTGGGGTGTTTGTGCGTCGAATGATCGATACATTGGCATGTTCGATACACTTCTCGATGAGTCTGGAAAATATAGATTCTCTCACACATTCACTTTGGATGAATGACAGCATGATGTATCTGATGCAGAAGCTATCCCGAGAGAACGAATCGTTACCTTTACTGCTGAGGTTGCTGATCCAAATACAGGTAAAACAGTTTCAAACAGCAGTTCAAACATTGTTCATACTACGGATGGATATGTCTGAATTCAGAGTCCGTATTGGATAGAGGCAAATGGGAAAATCCCAACAACAGGAGTGGTTCTCAACACTGATAGTTCCATCAAGGCAGGTGTGCCGGTGAAATTAGAACTGGTTCGAGCTCAGTGGAATTCGGTGAAAAAACTCGGGGTGGATGGCATGTACTATAACGAGTATGAACTTCAGAAAACGATTGAGCAAACAAAAGAGATTTCCTCTTCTCAGGATGGTCGTTTCCGATTTGAATTTACTCCTGCGTCAGGAGGTGAATATATCGTCCGAGCAACCTATACTGGAGCAAATAAGCGGACCTATGTATCTGAAACATATAGCTATGTTTCTACTGCGGAGCATTCGGTTTGGAATACCGATAATAACTCGATAACAGAGTTTATTGCTGAGAAATCTATTCTTCAACCGGGGGAAACAGCTCAGTTTACTCTCAAATCTTCCACAAAAAAAGGAAAGATCCTGCTTTTGATTGAAAAAGATAATCAAATTCTTGATTCGTGGATAACCGATATCACGGGCTACGCTCAGAAAATAGAAGTACCCATCCAAAAGATGCATATTCCGAATATCTATATCAAAGCATTTCTCATAGGGCGGGATGATGCGAATGCTCTTCCTGTGTTCAAGCGGGGGCTCGCTGCCGTTCGAGTTCTTCCTGATTCTCAAAATCTTCAGGTTCAAGTTCGTACTCCAAAAACACTCTACATTCCTGGAGAGAACCTTACGATCGATGTGCAGGTGAAAGATTCCGAAGGGAAGCCTGTTTCGGGTGCTGTTGGTACACTTGCTGTAGTGGATGAATCGGTATTGGCTCTCATGGGAAATCCTACGAAGAATCCATTCGCATTTTTCTACGATATGAAACGCTATCTTGGAACAACGCTGTATGTTTCTCTCGTGAATTTAGTAGACAAATTGGAAGTAAAAAATACGGTAAATGGAGAAAAATGAGGTGCTGGAGAGGGGAATAAGGGATGAGACACCAAGAAAAAACGGGGAGTCTTTAAGGATACTGCATTTTGGACGAGCGAGTTTGTCACTGACGCACAATGAAATGCAACGATTTCAGCGGGAAATCTCCCCGATAACCTTACTACTTGGAATATCGAGGCAGTTCTTTCTACTGCCAAAACACAAGTCTGAGCAGGGAGACACTCTATTACTACGGCTCAACGAGTAATGGTGCAAGATACTTTCCCAAGATTTGTCAGAACAGGGGATAGAATGGAGATAGCTCCAGTAATTTTCAATAGAACTAGCAAGCGAGCTGAATTCTCCATTGAATTCACTGCAAGTGGAGCTGAAGTATCAGGATGAACTCGATCAATTACGCTTGATGATGGAGCATCTCAGCCGGTTTCGTTTTGAGTTTCGATCCCTGCGGAGAGTTCTCTCCATCAGGTACAATTCATGGTCCGAGCCACCGCAAAAACAGGAGAGCAAGATACTTTAGAAAAAATCGTACCCGTGCAAAAGAATGAATCCTATGAGACTACTTCTATCATTGGTTCTACGGAAGGAAATTCTCCGGATCAATTGATTCATCTTCCCCAATCTCGAAAAGATGGAGGATTTCTCACAGTTCGAGTGAGTCCGTCACTTCTTGGGAATGCTACTTCGGGAATAGAAACACTGTTGCGATACCCGTATGGTTGTATTGAGCAAATTACTTCCGCGGTTATTCCTCATATTGCCGTGAAGCATATGTATGATGTACTTGGACTGCCGTATGATATAAAGGAGAAAACTATTTCTTCTGTTCGTGACGGGAAGGAAGTACAGCAAACCATTCATGCTATGCTTACTGACTATGTTGCCCGAGTAGCACGCTACCAAATTCTTAATGGCGGATTTGCCTATTGGTCAGGGGGAGAGTATGCTGATTTTGAAATGACAGCCTACGCCATGGAGGCACTTGCAGATGTGAAGGGGCTCGGGGTCTCCATCGATTCAACCTTGAGCCAAAGAGCTCTTTGATACCTGAAAGAACGACTCGCTCGGTGAGTTCGTGAGAACTGTAGAGGATCAGAGCGAGAATGTGCCTACACTTCTCTGCAGAAAATGAGAGCTATTGCCGCAATTGCTGCATGGAGTCAAGATGGAGTGGATGCGCTCAAACTGCTTCGAGCACAGGGAACAGGAAGTGGAAGTCTTGGAGAAGTCATGGCTTTACTCCATGCTGAAGAGAGAATTTTCCAGAATCCTCGACTCTCTGCAGAAGAGAAAGACGCAGTAAAGCGTTCAGCGAAGAGTCGGATTGATTGGATTCTTTCGAATCGTCTGGTTCTCGATCCGAGAGGGGCTTATGTTGCTGCTCATGGTGAAGTTTCACGGATTGAAGCGACTGCTCAGCTTCTTCAGGCAATCTCTCTTTTTGGGGGAGGGGATTCGTCTATTGGAGATAATCTGACGAGATTCCTTGCTGATCAAAAGAAGTCAGACTCAGGATATGGTTCTACCAAAGAAACCGCAGCAGTACTCCGCGCATTCACCTCACAGGTTAGCCAAGATGAAAAACTGCAGAAAGTTCACTTCCAAGCAAAGGGAATTTTAGGAACTGATGTTCTTTTTGAGCGAACATTTGATCAAGGGCAAATTCTTGAGCAATCTTCGTATGTTCGCCCTCTCCGCGATCTTCCTGCTGCTCTCGGTCTCTCCTTTTCGAAAAATGGAGAAGGAAGACTCTATTTTGATGCAACCCTCCAGATACCTATTCCTTCAGAGGAAATACAGGCAAGAGATGCTGGATTCTTCATTCAGACACAGAGGTATGATTTTGCTGAATATCAGAAGATACAAGAGCAAAAAACCCAAGAATTTGAAGAGTATCAAAAAGGAAACATTCGATACAGAGACTTACGTTACCCAAAATCAGTATCAGAGTATCTCAAACCGATAGCACAATGAGCGGTGGGGCAATTGATTCAAGTGGAGTATCGACTCATTTTGAGCGAGACACGAGATAGGGTCGCATTTGAATCTCCGATTCCATCCGGTACAGAGTTGGTAAATACAGCACTTGCTACCGAAACAAATCGAGTATCCAATACCTCACCATTCGAAAGAGAGGATATCATGGACGATAGATTCTTCGCGTATTCTGAACTAATGGATCCAGGCGAATATGTCGGTACATATACCGTACGAGTGACACAGGCGGGAAACTTTGGCATCCCCCCAAGTCGAGCGTTTGAGTTTTATACTCCTGAGGTTTTTGGTCAAACTTGAGGGGGCTCGTTTACTGCGTTTTCCGGGAGAAAGTAAGCGTGTAAATTGACAAAGAGTATTATTTACGTATTAAGTATTTAATACTCTTTGTTTTGAAATCTTCATGCTCCACAAGGAACTCTATCGTCCTAGCACAACCCTTGCCGAAGACATTGCTCAAATTACTTCCCCTCGACAGGAGGCCTCTCCGGTAGATATTGCAAACATTGTGACAAAGTACTTTGTGGAGTATGTTATTGATGGAAGGGGGAATACTCGAATTCCATACTCACAAGTTGAGTATATTTTTGAGAATGCCCATCCAGTATTGTCGGGGAATCCTCATGTTCGAGAACATGACTTTTTCACCAGTGCCGTTGGTACGGCAAAATATGCGCTCACCATGCTTGGAGATGTGGCTGCTACGACACAAGTATGTGAGGAAATATTGCATGGATGAAGTAGGAAGAGTGCTGGGAAGACAAAACAAAAGGTAGTACATATTCTTGATTTGGGATCCGGTTCTTGAATACTCCTCCTCATGGGACATATTCGAGCTCTTCGTTCTGGAAAGAGTGTCGGAAGTGCTACCGGGCTTGAATGGAACTGAACCGTTGCACAACGATCTCATGCATTGCTCTCAGCTCTTTCAGTAGGGCAGGTTACACGGGCTGACACGACAAAGATTGCATCATATCCTGAAACCCCTCCAGATATCATACTGAATGAGAACCTCTCAAGAGAAAGAGTTCCTTTGTACTATGGAATGGGAGATGTTCAGTATGAACCATTTTTACGGAATATCCACGTCATGGATCGTCTTTATGGGGAGGCGATTGGGCATTCCTACATGTTTCCACGATTGACTCGACTTTCATTCTCTGATCATGAGATAGAAATGCCTTTTGGTTTACGGCACGAGTCTCCTGAGCATGTGCTTTGGAAGTATTTTGATAAAACATTTGTGGAACCGAAATGGTTTCGAAGTGTTGAGTCACAAGAAGCAGAAGCACTTCGAAATCTCTCAAGAACAGTAAGTCCTCTCTCTTTGTCAATAGGAAGGAGACTGCTTCCTCTTTCAGAAATCGGAAGAACCTATCGTTCATACGCTCAAGCATACACGGGAGATGGAAAGATTGTGAACCAAATCCATCAATCGGATAGACGTTGGTAGTCCTCCGCCGCTTACTTCTTCTGAGAAGGGGAATGCTCTATGACGAGCTCCCCTTGGACTTTGTCAACAAAGAGAACTCCATTGAGATGGTCAATCTCGTGCTGAACAATTCGTGCATTAAAGCCATCAAGGGGGAGTTTTTTTAGCAAAAATCGTTCGTCTCTGAACTCGAGCTGTATCTGGGTGCTTCGAAGCACCTTTCCGTACTCTCCAGGACAACTGAAACAGCCCTCCTCATCCAATTCACAGGTCTCAGACGCCCAGGTGATTACTGGATTAATCATAAGGAGTGTTTTTACGAGATGGAATTCTCCATCTTCCTCATGGTACATGTTTACCACGATCATGCGCTTATTGAGTCCTACTTGAGGTGCCGCAAGTCAGGCTCCGTTATTTTTTGCCTTAAGCCATTTAACCATAGCTCTCCCTGTAACAAGTACTTCGGAGAGCTCTTCCTTTTTTACCTCTGTTGAGATGGAGCGAAGAATCTGATTTTCTTCTCCTGTTTGAATATCTATTTTCATACTTTGATTTTATCATCATTTGGCTAAAATCAAACCCTATGCTCGATATACTCAGAAAAACTCTCGGACTTCAAAGTCCAATTCGCGTTCTCTATCATTTTATTCGGTGATATATTGCGCTTCATTTGTACAGGAATCCTGCTCGGCGGATGATCGTCATTTGAGTTACTGGAACAAAAGGTAAATCCACCACGACAAATCTTATTGCGAGGTGACTTGAAGCAGCAGGAAAGAAGGTGTGTATGTTTTCAACGGTGAATCTTTGTTTGGACGGAAACTGGTGGGCAAACCCATATAAAATGACAAGTCCAGACCCTTTTGTGCTCCAAAAGTTTCTTGCAGAAGGACTTCAGTCTGGTGCGGAGTATGCTGTGATAGAGGTTTCCAGTCATGCACTTTTCTATAGTCGGGTGTATGGGATAGATTTTGATGTTGCTGTTTTTACTAATCTTTCTCAAGATCATCTTGATCTCCATGGAACCATGGAGGAATATGCCAAAACAAAGTTAAAACTTTTTACTGGACTTGCCTATGGATTCCGAAAAAAAGGAATCAAGAAAGTAAGCGTCGTAAATATTGATGATGCATATTCCGAAGAATTCCTCAAGGCAACTGTCGATACACTCTATACATTTTGAAACTCCGCAAACGCACAAGTTCGAGCTCTTGATATCCAACCCCAAGATGACGGAATGGGCTTCACAGTCAAGATGCCGTCGCATACATTTCCTGTCAAAACGCACCTATTCGGGGCGTTTAATGTAAGTAATATTCTTGCGGCGATAGCGGTGCTTATTTCACAAAAGATAGATACACAAGCTATTACTCATGCGGTATCTGAGCTTCAGGGTATAGCATGACGGCTTCAAGAAATTTCTGTGGATCTTCCCTGTAGGGTATTCGTGGACTATGCCCATACGGAAGAGTCTCTTAAGCAGGTACTTTCTACTCTCCGAGAGCTCCCAGGATGCCAGAGAATTATAACGGTCTTTGGTGCCACTTGAGATAGAGATAGAAGCAAGCGTCCGAAAATGGGTGCAATTGTGCATGCGCTGAGTGATATAGTGCTTCTCACCGAGGACGACAACTATACCGAGGAACAGTTTCAGATTATGAGTGAAGTATCGCAGGGAATCAAGAGAAAAGAGGGAGATGACTTTTGGATTATCTTCCATCGAGAGGATGCTATCCGAACTGCATTGCTTTCGGCTCAGGAGGGGGATATTGTACTCCTAGCAGGGAAAGGAGCAGAAGAGATTATTGTTCGGAATACTGGTGCTGAGCCTTGGTCTGATGGCGAAACGGCTCGTCGGATTGCTCGTGAAATAGGGCAGAATCGTTTAGTTTCCCGATAGAGAAACAGCATTCTCATGAAGGGTTCCCTCGTAGGCAACTCCATCAATGAGGATTCGTACGTACCGGGCGCTCGTTCCCCGTTGTACTATATTTGTTCCGTCAATTGGCTTTGATGGCACAACATTTTGATAACTGAGAACATCCGCTCTGACTTTTCCAAGAGCGGGCGATTGCATTCCTCAAAGAAAGGCCCCGAGAATAACGAGAAGTGCGATGTTAGCGACGATGCCAGTTGAATTCATATCCACATTTGACCATATTCGTTTTGTTGTGTCAAACAGATATTACGATTGAAAAAAGACTACTTCTGGATAGAGTGGGGCGCACTATGGACTTTTTTCTTTCTTCGGCATTTATCCGATACGAACTGTACGCCTTGTTTTTTTGTCTCGCTTTCGCTCTTCTTTATGCGAGCACAGAGCTTTTTATTCGATTGAGAAATCTTTGGGATACGGTATTTCCAAAGGGAAGAAAGGTACACGAAGAAGTGAAAACTGTTTTTCAAAAAGAGGCGCCAGTAGAGGTTTTGGAGGAGCCTGCCTCTCTGGATAAACCTCTCGAACCAGAAGAGGAAAATGAGCCTACATTGACCCTAGAGAAACGAATGGAGTTGGCAGATTTGGCGAAACTCATTCGTACAAAAATTGCTCGATGAGAGCTTTCTGATGCGAGGGGTAAAATTATTGAGGGGCTTGCGATTGATAAATGGAATAAGGAGCTGAATTGCTTGCTTGCCTCGCTCTATGAGAGAGACAACGAATATCGTAAGGCGGAACTCATTTACAAGGATCTTATTTTGGTGCATGATACGGATGCTGAAATCTACATGAAACTCGGATTCTCTCTCTCTATTCAGGGGAAGTATGAGATAGCCTATGAGATATACAAAAAACTCTTAGAAATTTCAGAGTCTCATATTGAGGCTGCTGAGATGCTCGCAAATATCGCCCATGAACTTGGGAGACACGAACAGGCAGTTGAGCATGCAAAACTCTTTCTTAAATCACACCCGAGAAATGCCGATATTCTTACGATTCTCTCGATTAGTCTCATAGAATTAGGAAATAAAGAGTCTGCCCTTGAAGCTCTAGAAAAACTGAAGAATCTTGACCCGTATAATCCAAGAGTTCGAGAAATGAAAGAGAAGCTTGAGCTTGAATTGGAGCTTGCGAAGAAATTTGAATCTGCGACCGATACTGTTCAGCCAGAATCTCCTGGAGAAACCCGATAATCTTATTTCCTCATGATTCCAAAGATACCCCCGCATTCCATTGAAGCAGAACAGGGAGTTCTCGGCTCCATTCTTCTTGATAAAGATGGGATTATCCAGATATCTTCCCTCGTTGCTCCAGAGGACTTTTATGATGGGAAAAATGCAGTCATTTACGAGGTGATGCTGGATTTATTTTTGAAGAATCGCCCGATAGATCTTCTTACCGTTCGAGAGTATCTCGATGATAGAAAGAAGCTCGAGGAAGTGGGAGGAAATCAGTATCTTATCGCTCTTACAAACTCGATATTTACGAGTTCGAACATTTATCAGTACGGTCAGATTGTAAAAACGAAATCCGTTCTGCGAAAACTTATCAAGGCAGGAAGTGATATCTTGATGTACTGATACGATGAGGAGTCCGATATGAATAAATTGCTTGAGAAATCAGAACAGTCGTTGTTCTCGGTTACTCAGACTTTTATTCAGAATAAACTTATCCATATCAAGGATATCATTAACCTTCGATATGAAGAATTTGCTGAAATCCATGCGAATCCAGATCATGCAAACCTTTGATCAATTCACTCTGGCTTCCGGGGGATAGACGGGAAAGTTGGATGATTTAAGCCGGGTGATATGGTTATTATTGCGGCTCGTCCTTCCATGGGTAAAACTGCTCTTATGCTCAACATCGCCCAAAATGTTGCAGAACGCGGGAAGAATGTTGCTTTCTTCTCTCTAGAAATGAGTAAGGAGCAGCTCACGGATCGATTGATTTCCGCAACGATGGGAATCGATAGCTGGAAACTTCAAAAAGGACTCCTAGAAGATGAGGAGTTTGCAAGAATGGGTGATGCTCTTGAGAGACTCTCCAAAGCAAATATTTATATTGATGATTCTCCAATGGGAAATCTTCTGGAGATTAAGTCTAAGGCACGACGACTCAAGCTTGAATCTGGAGTTGATTTAGTGGTAATCGACTACCTCCAGCTTATGTCAGGGGGAAACCCAATGAATCGAGTTCAGGAAATCTCCGATATCTCAAGAGGAATTAAATCGTTGGCTCGTGAGTTACAGGTTCCCATTGTCATCGGTTCTCAACTTTCTCGTGCAGTAGAATCTCGAACCACAAAAGAACCAATTCTTTCGGATTTGCGCGAGTCTGGATCTATTGAGCAAGATGCTGACGTGGTAATGATGATTTACCGAGAAGATTACTATGATGAATTTACCGAGAACAAGGGGGTTACGAGTATCTTTATTCGAAAAAATCGAAATGGACCAACGGGGCAAGTGGATCTCAAATTTGAGAAAAAGTTCCAGAAATTCTATGATGTAGAGACTCAGCGAGAGTATCAAGAATAAATAATGCCGAAGGGAAGGGGGCTATTGATTACATCAGGCCCCTTTTTCATTTGATGTTTGACTGTTGCATACATCCCGCGCAACTTTCTTGTAGGGCTCAAGAAGTCGGGTTCCGGACTCGAGTTCTATATAGATTCTTCCGAGTCGTCCTTCGATTGAATCTTTCAGCACCTGTTCTTCTCCAATTTGATCCATAAGAAGTTGGTATCGCTCAAGCACATCTTTGGCTACATCTGCTTGAAGCGTCTGGATATTTTTATACCTCGCAATCCATGCATCAGTATCGGGTGCAGTTTCTGGTTTCGGAGTAAAGGAATAGAGTCCTTTCATTTTTTCAAATCCTTGTGCTATTCGGAGCCCCGTGTCTCGAAGAAATCCAGAGATTCCCGATGTGGAATCGGGCGTATTGTAGTTTCAGGCAGCTCGGAGTGTGACATCGGAGGTATTCTCTAGGAGTCATGCCTTCTTGAGTTTTGGTGCGAGCTCACTTTCTTTGGTAGCACGAGCTCTTTTTTCGTCCTCGGATTCAAGAGCTTGGTTGCTATTCTGCCACTCTGACATTTTCCCTTTCAGATTGCGGGCCGTTTCTCCAACTTTGGTTATAGCAGTGGAAAGGCGCTTAAACACATCTCATCGAACTGTACAGCTTTGTATGGCTCCAGGGCCATAGGCGGTCTGAATTTTGGAAGTAAAATCCGTCGGAGTAAGGAGAAACTGAGTTTCTAGAGGCGGCCGTCCTGTAGTTACATTTCTATAAAGACAGACAATAGAAGTATGATTTTTAATCAGGGTCTCTGCAATTTCCCCAGCAGACATGTTTCCTGATTCTCCGGGAAGAATGGTTTGAGTTTCAAGAGAAGTATTCTGCCCGCAGGTTTGATAGAGCTGATCCACTGCAAGAGTCAGATCTTCTTGCTTTGATACAAGAAGCTTTAGGTCTCGTCTGAGCGCTGTCGGAGTTTCGCTTTTGAGAGCAAGTTCTGTATTGAATGCTGCCGCTCCGAGATAACAATCTTGATTTAATGCCCTATTCGTACCACGAACTATCAAGGCAGCAGCACGTTCTATATTTTCACTGGAGCTTGGAACATTCTTTCCCCCGAGCGCTCCACAAGAGGCATTCTTGGTTGAATCTTTGAGCTTCTCAAGCGCGGTATCAAGATTCGTAATATACTGAGAAAGAGCAGTGTCTGGCCCCTTCTCTATAGTGCACTGATCCGCAGCGAAAATCACACCTGGAAGTGCTCCGAGTATCAGAAAGCAGAGAACGCGAGCGCTAGTTTTGAGGAATTTCATCGAGTTTTTTTACAAGGGAAACAAAATTTCCGAGATGATTTACAAATGCTTTTGTGAAGGCCTCAAACTGCAGTATATCATCCGAAAATCCAGAAGCATATTCATTCTTTATGGAGGCCTCTTTGAGAGAGGCATATTCTGATCGAAATGATCTCCCTGGAGTAAACTTTGCATTGGTAAAATCTGAGGTGAGCCCTTCGAGATAGCTAATTCCCAAATCCTTTTCGTTGTTCGCAATAGAGGAGAGAGCGTTAGCGCGTCGAACATCTATTCCATAATCTTTGAACACCCCTGACTTCATTTCCGTAAACTCTTTTTGGGCATCTGTCTGGAACGGTGTTCCTCTCGGTGTTTTTTTGGCAGGAAGATTGAGTATGGGGGCAGGAAGACTGCTTACCACTACTCCAATATGAGACATACTGGGGAGGTCAATGTTTTTTAAGAGAAGGTCGAAGAAATTATTCGTATGCTTTGCCTGAATGAAGCTTGATCCAGCAAAGTGATTCACAATCTTTAGATTCTGCTGGAGGATGGATTCTATGGAATAGTTTTTTGTTCCCATGAGAAGCAGTCCATTGTACATGATAAAATCTACCTTGATACAAAAAAATCCCGTACATCCGAAACGACTACTTCCACCAACTCACTGGAGGGCATTTTGAGCTCCTTCTCCTGGTCCCGTCACAGTATCTACACCGATAGGAAAGTCATTACCTTGAAGGTCTCAGGGAAGAGTCTGAGAGCCTTCGTTGTTTCCAAAAGCGGTTTGCCTCTGAAGATCTGCAAGCAGTCCAGCATCCATTCCTCCCAAGAGAGTCCCACTCGCACAAAGTGCTGCAAGCGTAGGTGTCTGAGCTCCGCTGCTGGAGCTTGTAGGCTGATTGAGTCGCCATCCAGCGTCGGCTAAATCACGAGAAAGTCTATCATCAAGAGTTGCCCCCTGACTCAGGCCCTCTGTAAGTGCCAATGGGCTCGCGAAGAATGACCCAAGAGAAGTTGCACTTGTATTCGGAGTTCCTGTATAGGGGATATCTTTTGCAAAGATAACATCATGAATCTGTTCCAGATCTTTCATGAGATCGAAGCTCGAGTTTTTGAGTGAACCATCCGTATAGAGTCCAATATTTCCGAGTGAATTCAAGGTCTGCTGTTCTCGAGAAGTCTCTCGTCTGATTTTTGCATAATCGGATCGGATAACATCTCGTATGCAAGCGAGTATATCTGATTCGAGTCCTGCCTTAGCCGTGGAACTGAGATGGTTGGCTAATGGGGCCACACTTCCTCCTTCAAGTTCTGTCAGCTCATCATTGGTAAAATCTTTCCCCGCAACAAGAAGAGAAGTATTCGGAGGTGTTTTACATTGTTTTTGGATTGCAGCATTGAGTCTGGCTGTAGAGCCAACGAGTCTTTTTCCTACGAGAGACTTTTTGGTAACTCAGAATCATTCGTCCACTTTTCGATAGAGGTCTGTTCCGAGGTCTTCTCCAATATACCCCTGAGCAAATAGGCTTTGGGGGAATATGAATTGCGTTGCCAGTAGGCTAACGAGTAGGAGTCGAAGTAAATGTGAGAACACCTTTTTTTGCGGTTACGGCAATTGTAGCAGGTTTGTCTCGAACAATCAATAACTGAGCGATTTCATCCTCTATTTTATCCTGAATGTATCGACGAACGGGACGCGCTCAATAGGCAGGATCATAGGTTTCTTTTTGAATGAGCTGGACTACTTTTGAGTCAAATTCCAAAGTTACCCCAACCTGAGCGAGTCGATCGACGAGTCGACTAAGTTGAATTTTTATAATCTTCCCGAGAGACTTGGTATCAAGCGGAGAGAAAACCACGATTTTATCAATACGGTTGATGAATTCTGGGGCGAAGAATTCATCTAAATCCCCAACAATACGTTCTTTTATTGCTACGTAATCTTTGATAATTTTCTTTTCTTCAGACTCCGAAAGATTGAATCCTATTTGACTCGCTTTGCTCGTGAACTCTTCCGCTCCAAGATTGGAAGTCATTACAACGATAGTATTTTTAAAATTTATTTTTCTTCATTTTCCATCGGTCACTACTCCATCTTCGAGAATTTGAAGGAGGAGATTAAATACTTCAAAGTTTCCCTTTTCGATTTCATCGAAAAGTACGACTGAGTACGGTTTGCGTCGAACCTTCTCGGTGAGCATACCCCCTTCCTCGTATCAGACATATCCAGCAGTTGTACCAATCAATTTACTTGCGCTGGATCGCTCGTTGAATTCTGACATATCAATCTTGATGAGCGCTTTTGGATCACCGTAAAATTCTTCTGCCAAGACTTTTACGAGTTCTGTTTTCCCAACTCCCGTTGGCCCCAAAAGAAGAAAACTTCCTATAGGGCGATTTGCATCAGAAATCCCTGCTCGAGAGCGTTTTATAGCGTTTACTACCGCATCGACTGCCTCGTCTTGATCAATAATACGCTTTTTGATAACTCCTCCGAGTTGAGAGAGCTTCTCGATATCCTTATTATCAAGGTTTTTCTCAGGAACTCCGGTCATCTGCTCCACGATTTTTTGTACATCCACTCCAGTGATATGGAGTCGTTTTTCTCGAGGAATACTTTTTTTCAGTTTCTTTTCTTGGATCTTCGCTTCAAGCTCTTCTCGCTTCTCTTTTGCTTTTATGGCTTTGTGATACTGCTGACTCATTATGAAGCCTTCCATATCCTTGGTAATGGTCTCGATTTCTTCTTTTATTTTTTTGATTTCATCTTCATCGAAGTTGTATTTCATCGATTTCGCAGAACACGCTTCATCAATGAGATCAATCGCTTTATCAGGAAGGAATCGATCCGTCACATATCGTGTCGAGAGAGACACAGCATCCTGTACGGCATCCTGATCGATGATGAGATTGTGGAATTCTTCGAAGCTCGGAGCAAGGCCTGATATAATCTGAACCGCCACTTCTGGAGTCGGCTCCTCTACGGAAATTTTTTGGAATCGGCGTTCAAGGGCGGAATCCTTTTCTATATATTTTTGATATTCGGAAGAAGTCGTGGCCCCAATAACACAAATTTTTCCGCGCCCCATTGCTGGTTTGAGAATATTTGCTGCATCGAGCGTCCCCTCTCCAGATCCTGCTCCGATAATGGTGTGAATCTCATCAATGAAGAGAATAATCTCGTTCTCAAGCTTGCTTGCTTCATCGATAATTTGTTTGATTCTTGCCTCAAACTCACCCCGATACTTTGTCCCAGCAACGAGTCCAGAAAGATCAAGCGCAACAATTCGTTTGTTTTGCATCGCAAGAGGGACGGTCCCTTCTATAATTCGTCTTGCGAGTCATTCTACAACGGCAGTTTTACCAACTCCGGGTTCGCCTACAAGACAAGGATTATTTTTTGTTTTCCGATTGAGAATAGAGATGAGTCGCTCTATTTCTCCATCTCGACCAACTATGGGGTCTATCTTTCATTGCTTTGCTTGTTCGGTGAGATCGTTTCCGAAGAAATCGAGAGCGGGGGTTGTACTTTCAGATTTTCTCCCTTCTTGCTTTTTATTCGCAAAAAATGGATTATTCATGTCCTGTGCCTCATTCATATTATTCTCGAGAGCATTGAGAATCCCATCAAGAGGAGCAAACATTCCGGCATCCTTTGTTTTTTGAGATTCTTTTGAAAGCTTGATGAGTTCTCCTTCAAAATCTTTTGGACTTACCCCGACAAAGTCAAAGAACTGGAAGAGCCAAGATTCCTTTGGAGTTCTCAGAAGAGCCAAAAGAAAATCCTCTATCCCAGCTTTTCGTTTTTCAAAGCTTGCGGCAATTTTGACGGAAGAAACAATCAAATCCTTCACTCGAGGTGAAAGTCAAATGTATGGTCCAGTTGCCCCCTTGCGGTAGTCGACAAATGGTCTTTTTGCGAGAACATCTCGAACAATTTTTTCGTTGATTCCGTAACTCGCGAAGATTTCAAATATTGGACCAATATGAGTTTTCATTGCTTCCAAAAACACGTCTTCGGGAAGTATTTCAGGGAAATTACCCGCTTTGACGGTATTTTCGGTATCAATCATGAGTTTTTTGTACTCGTCGGAGAAATTGTTATACATCGGAACGTGAAACGAAAAGGATTAAATTCGAATTTTTTTGATTATCTCACCATGCTTCAGACAGCTACTGGTAATGAGTTTACCAGATATTCCCGCAAATAGGGTAAAAATTCCATAGAGCATCATCCAGAAAGGAAGATTTACTGGTTTTGACGGAGATTGAATGCATTTCTCGAGAGTACATTTCTCTGCTGATACATCGACCTCCTTGGAAGAAAGAGGTGCCGCATGAGTAAAACTTGCTAGAAGAATGCAGCCAAGTCCAGAGAGCATTTGAAGTTTTTTCATGGTGCCTCGTTTGTATACACAGAGTCAGAGAATTCCAAATATGAAGGCATGCACGACAAATCAAAAAGCCAGAAGGACATGTGCTCCTCTTTCTACAGAAAAAGGCCAGAATGCGAGAGGGATACTTGGGAGGGGAAATAGGTACGCAGAATCGCTATAGAGGATCATACCTGCCATGCTCAAAGAGAGAATAGTTCGAATTCCTCTGATAGTACTATCAGAGGGGCGTTTTTTGAGAAATTCAATAAATCGAAACATAAAAAATTATTGATGAGTAATAGAAGTCCCGCAGTGCATGCAGTGTTCCCCGGCTCGAAGTGTATCTTTGCCACAGTTGGAACAAGCGATGAATTGAGAAGTGCCACAGCGAATACAGTGGTGTCCTCCGGTGAGTTTTGCTCCACAAGCCCAGCATTCGCCTTTTTCAGCCCGTTTTGCTCCGATTTCAAGTTTTCGGGCTTCTTTTGCTTTTGCTATTCTTCGCTGAACGAAGTATACCAATCCAAGCGTAAAAAGCACTGCGAAAAGAATCCAGAAATAGTAGAGTAACCCTACAATATTCAGTACTTCAAGAAAATCGATGAGTTTTGCAAGAAATACTTTAGGAATGATGTCGTATATCAATGTTACTGCTCGCAACAGAAGGAAGATTCCTATAATTGTAAGGAGATGCGAAGAAATCAGGATTTGGTATGTTCTTCCTTTTCTCATGGCAAAGTTGGCCCAAACTCCCACACATATAAGGAGAGGAAGGAGGAAGAGTGCCTCTACTCCAGTCCGCTTAATCGGGTACCAAAATGAAAGATTTTCATAGTCTTCCATTGCGCGAATTGCTTTGGGTCCAATTTTTGCGATAAGTTCCTGGAGTGCGGGACTTTGGAGAATTTCTTGGTTTTTTTGTTCCAGGGAGTGCTGTATTCTACTCCGTTCAGATATGAATCAGGAAAGAGCTTCTTGGTGCTTCAGGGTCTCTGATTTGGCTGTTTCGGCTGTACCAGCATCAAGTTGATACTGCCTCTCCTGTCCTGCTATCTTCTCGAGAAGTTTCGTGTCATACGAGCTTCGTACCCGCGAAATATCTTGTTCTTTTCTCGAAATTTGATTGTTTATGGCCAAGAGGTTTGCCTGAATAGCTTCTCTCTCGTCAAATAAGCTAATGAGGATTGGATTTTGCCCCGCCTCATCAAGCGCTTTTTGGATGCCCTGACAATCCAGTGACTCACTTGAGTCTCTCTGAAGGTACGGGGAACGATTGCCAGAGAACATATTGGCAAGGGAATCCACCACGGAGATATCCTTTTTAGAGTATATTCTCGCATTATTCTGACATACGTAAGAAACAAAGTCTGAAGGTCGATCCACGGTATTGGATTGCTCTTCTATTCCAACAAAAATGTTGATGAAAAGAAATACATCGAGCAAGAGGATTACTGCGATTGAAAAGCGTGAAAGTGGTTCTTTTTCTTTGTCTTGAAGAACAAAAAGCCGGTTTTTTATTTCTGATAACTTTGCCAGTGTCCATTGAATGTATTTCATGGGGGATTTTATTAGAGTGCCATCATGATACGCCTCCTCGAACAAATGCAAATTTCTCACTAGAGAAATGCAAATTTCTCACTATACTCATCCGCAATGGCGAAAAAAAGTAAAAAAACCAGAACTACATGGAGCTTCGAGCTCAAGAATGTTATCGCAGGATGGACACTACTTTTTTTGTGCGTACTTGTCTTTTTGGGGGATTCTTCCTCTTTGGTTTGATCCACTCTTGAAAAAGTGCTCACTTCTCTCTTCGGATGACAGTATAGGGCAATATTCATCGTATATGCTTTGCTCGCAATAGGGATTGTAATTGGAAAACTTGCCTGGAATAGTGTCCGAATTGTAGGAATTCTTCTCTATGGAATATCTATTACCTCTCTTGTTGCCGCTTTTAGTCCCTACTGAAATCACGGAGTTCTCGACTTTTCTCTTCTTTTCACTGGCTGGTTTGGAAGAACGCCGATGATTCTTGCTTTTTTGGGAGGATTTCTCGTATCGCTCTACCTGATGCTTCGAATTAGTTACAGGCAAGTGCTTGCTGCAGTTCACTCCAAACTCCCGAGTGCTCAAAGTATGAAAGAAACGGTTTCCAGTTTCCGTCGTGAAGTACAGGAGTCGTCACCGAAGAATGATTCTAAATTAGAAGCGAGAAAACGAGAGCTTGAAGAAGAGCGTGAGCGGATTCAGAAACTTCGCGAAGCAGAGAAACTTGCCGAAAAACCAATTTCCCATGCCGCCGTTTCTGCAGGAGTTCAACATGTTCCCATTCAGAAGAAAACGCCATCAGGAGTTTTGAGTGGATTGTTTCGTTCAAATGAATCACCAGTGGAGGCAGATTCGGGAGTGAGCCATAATAAGACTCCTGATTTTGGTCAGTGGCAGACTCCTCCTGTAACCCTTCTCCATGAAGTGAAACATATCGCTACGGTTTCTGATGCAGAAATTGCTGAAAAATCGAACGAAATTGAGACAACATTGCTGCAATTTAAGATTGGAGTCGAGATGCGATGACAAAAAGTTGGTCCTACCGTCGTTCAATACCGACTTGAGCCGAACGATGGGGTGAAACTTTCAAAGATTGAGAACTTAAAAAAAGACCTCACACTTGCGCTTAAGGCAAAATCTATTCGAATACAGGCTCCTATTCCAGGGTTGGGTCTTGTGGGAATTGAGGTTCCCAATGATAAACGGGATATGATTGGAATTCGGGAAGTGCTGGAACATCCGAATTTCATTGCCGCAAAATCCAATCTGACTCTTGCAGTCGGGAAGGATATTAATGGGGATTATATTGTTGGAGACCTCGCTAAGATGCCGCATCTTCTTATTGCTGGTCAAACTGGATCGGGAAAATCCGTGGGAATGAATGGTTTTTTGGTGAGCTTGCTCTATAAGAATTCTCCCTCGGCGCTTCGAATGATTTTGATTGATCCAAAGCGAGTTGAGTTGGGGATTTATAATGGAATTCCTCATCTACTCACGCCAGTTATTAACGAGCCAGATAAGGCCCTCAATGCTCTAAAGTGGGCAGTTGCCGAGATGATTCGCCGATACGACTTACTCAATACTACAAAAGTAAGAAATCTCGCTGAATATAATGCAAAGGTAGGACGGAAGGATGCCATGCCAAATATCGTAATCGTTATTGACGAGTTGGCGGATCTTATGATGAGTGGGAATAAAAAAGAAGTAGAGACAACGATTGCTCGTATTGCCCAAATGGCACGAGCGGTGGGGATGCACCTTATCGTTGCGACTCAACGACCATCAGTTGATGTCATCACGGGCCTTATCAAAGCAAATATACCTTCGCGAATTGCCTTCACGGTTGCATCTTTGATAGACTCTCGAACGATTCTCGATCGAATGGGGGCGGAGGATTTATTGTGAAATGGAGATATGCTCTATGCTCCATCTGGCTCTATGTCTCCAGAGCGTATTCAGGGGGTGTATGTATCGACTGAAGAAGTTGAATCAGTGGTGAACTACGTCAAACGAACCATTGATCCTGCCATGCTGGAGGATATTTACGATGCTTCCATCGTAGAAGGGGACCGAGGAAATTGGTCGGGATCCGCTGGTGGCGGTGGCGCGGAGTGATTCGATGAAGATCCAAAGATTGTCGAGGAAGCAGCTCAGTTTGTTCGTTCTGCGGGGAAGGCGTCAACTTCTATGCTTCAGCGGAGAATGAAACTTGGGTATTCGCGTGCGGCAAGAGTAATGGATATTCTCGAAGAAATGGGCGTTGTTTGACCGGCCGACTGAAGTAAACCGAGAGAGGTTATCGGGTAAATTTTCCTCCTGAAATTCGTAAGAGAGGAGTGGGTGGTTGACTCGTTCACTCAGGAGTTTCCATTTCGTATTCATGATACGGATGGCGCACCTCTACAGAAATCTTACAAAAGTACACGACTGCTTGAGCGAGGAATCGATTTTTTGTATAGTGATAGCGCTCTCCCATATGAGAAGCATAGAGTATGTCATCAATACCGAGAGATTTCAGGAGCTTGATTTGTGCGCGGGCTTCTTTGCCATTTGCTCAGAGGTCAAATCCGTATACTCCATATTTTACTCCTCAGACAACGGTTTCATGAGGGAGATTGTAGAGTTCTGGGAGTTCAATAGCACGGATTTCGTGAAATTTTTCTGGAGAAATTCCCGATCGCATTCCAAGTGGAATGATTTGTGCCACATGGTGACGCACTGCTGTTTCTTCTTGTGCAGCATGTGTCCGAGGCTTCACGGGGAATGATGCTGGCACGACTTGCTCTGAGGGGGACATGTTTCCCGGAGACGATTCAGGAACGCGAGGTGTCATGGTTGGAAGGAGATAATTCGGGATATTGTACGCGTTTGGTCGCATTGTCAAGAATCCCTATTTTACCAACTCTTCTTGGTTTTTTTGGGGAGCCAAGTACAATGCTCTCATGAAAAAAGTCGATCTTCGAAAGATTCAGATTCTCAAAATAATCGTTGAAGAGTATATCAAGACGGGGGATATTGTCGGCTCAAAATCACTCCTCAAGAAGCATGAAATGGGGGTTTCTAGTGCCACTATTCGAAATGATATGGCTTCTCTAGAAAAGATGGGGCTTATTTTTCAACCGTACAATTCGGCCGGAAGACTCCCAACTCCAAGAGGAATACGAGTATTTGTGGACTATCTCATGGAGTTCATGCTCCCTCAATTTATCGAGGCGGAAAATGAACTGATAGAGAGACAAGAAAGAGAAAGAGTAGACGATAGGCTCTATTCTCTTGTGGCAAGTCTCACAAAGGCTACAAAAGAAATTACTTTCTGATCCATTCCTGGGCTCGGGGCAAACTATTACCTCGGCCTCACGAATTATCTCGAGAAAAATACTCCTCTTCTCGGAAATGAAGTGTACAATGTCATCAAAGTGCTTGAAAATAAACATCATTTTATTGATCTGCTTCGAGACTTGGATGTTTGACGGAAGGTTTCGGTTTTTATAGGAGAGGAGAATATTATTCCTGAACTGGAAAGTTCTGCCATGATTGTAAAAAAAGTTTCAATAGAAGGGGAAGATGCATATATTTGAATGCTCGGGTCTCTTAAGATGGATTACGCATTCAATATAGCGGCACTGAGAAATATTTTGTAAAAACATAGCGCATGCTTTCGATTCAAGGAGGACAAAAACTTTCGGGTTCAGTACATATTTCTGGTTCTAAAAATGCCGTTGCTCCAATTATTGGGGCAGCACTTCTTTTTGATAAAGCAATCCTGCATAATGTACCCCGTATTGGCGATGTTTTTAATTTGCTTGAAATTATCAAAACACTCGGAGTATCAGTTATCTTTGAGGGAAATGATCTCACGCTGGAATGGCTTCATCCGAGCGATACGGAAATTGATCGAGAACGCATGAAGAAGATTCGTATTTCCATACTTTTGCTTCCGGCTCTCTTGCAAAAATTCGGTCGGGCAACATTCCCTTTTCCGGGGGGGTGTAATATAGGGAAGCGTCCTATTGGAGAGCATATTTCTGGACTGGTCGACTTGGGTTACACTCTTCAGACAACGGATGAGCTCTATACTCTTTCTGGTATGAAGCGTCAGGGGGAGGTACACCTCAAGGCGAATCGTATGGTTACTGCCACGGAGAATTTGCTTACCGCTTCCGTTTTGCGAGAAGGGGTTACGCACATTCATAATGCCGCATACGAACCACATGTCATAGACTTGGTGAACTTTCTGCGATCTGCTGGGATTGCTATCGAAACTCGGTATGACCATCGCATTATTGTTCAATGATGCTCATCCTTACCAAAACAAGTGGAGTACACTATTACGAGTGATTATCTTGAAGCGGGTACTTTTGTAATAATCGGAGCGCTTGCAGCGGAGTCTTTCATCGATATCCACCATGCTGCTATTTCTGATTTGGATGCTTTTCTTGAGAGAGTTCATGCAACCGGTGTTGTGACGGAAGATAGAGGAGGGGATGTCCTACGCGTTTACCGGGCGCAACATCTCCGTCCGGTAGATATTCAGACGAATATATTTCCAGGAGTCCCCTCAGATCTCCAGTCACCGTTTGCCATTCTTCTTACTCAAGCAGAGGGGATGTCTCGAATTCATGAAGTGTTGTACGAGGGGAGATTTAGTTATCTCCTTGAACTGGAAAAAATGAAGGGGCATGTCGCAGTCATGAATCCCCATGAGGCCCTTATTTTTGGTCCAACTCCTCTTCGTGGGGCGACCGTTTCCAGTTGGGATCTTCGAGCTGGAGCTGCTATGATTATCGCGGGACTTATCGCGCAAGGAGAGACTCGAATAACGAATGTTGAGTATATTGATCGCGGGTATGAAGATATTCTCGGAAAACTTCGAGGGTTATGAGCTCATATCGAAAAACTTTCTGATCTATAATCTATGAAAACGCTCGGTTCTATTTTGATTGTTGCTGGAATTATTATTTTTATAAAACCAGATATTGTTGCATACTGTATTGCAACTATCTTCCTTCTTCTCGGTCTAAATCTGATAGGTATTACTTCTTTTTTCCAAAAACAAGAAGGGCAATCCTATCGGTTCGGGGACTACGAAATTCTCAAGCGCAAAAAATAGCATGTCCATCTTGGAAATTCTCGCTTCAGCACTTCTTGGATGCTTGCCCATCCTTCTCTGGGCGTATGTATTCTCATATTTTGATGGAGTAGAATTTCGAATTCACCGATTTATTTTTGGTTGAATTGCGGGGGCAATAAGTGTTTTGCCTATCGTATATGCATCCCGAATCTATGATTTCATCGGTATGAATGGGTTTCTTCAGGTTTTGGGAAATGGGGCATATTCGCTCTGAGAATTTCTCCAGGCATATCTTGCTGGAATATTTCTTCCATTCTCTGCATTTTTTGCCGTACTTGTTTGTTTATCAGGAGCAATACTCTGGCAGGCAAAAAAACGAATAGGCTCAAGTATTGTTGGGTTTTTCTTTCTTTCCCTTTGTCTTGGTATAGTTCTTGCGTATGTCCCACCAATTGGAAGTGGAGACCTTTCGATTCAGGATGTTCACATTGGGGCATTCACCTCTATTTGTATAGTATATGTATTCGTAGCCTCTCTTGAAGAAGCCATGAAACATGTTGGTTCTTATGGATCTTTCTGAGTTCGAGTAGAGCAAAAAGAAGTACTTCTTTTTGCTGTATACAGCGCTTTGGGGTTTGTTTTTCTCGAGAATCTCCTCTACCTTACCAATATTGCTGAACATTCAGGGATATTGAGCGCTTCTTTTTTTGGCACTCTTGCCTCTCGATCTATTGTATCGCTCCTCCTTCACGTCTTCGCTTCTCTTATTATCGCCCTGGGATTTCTTCGATATGCCACTCTCCCGAATATACGAACGGGAATTCAGTTTGCATGAGCCTTTCTTCTTGCGGTAGGAGTTCATGCGGTGTTTAATATTTCTCTTTCGTATGGCAAAGCGGGCGTTATCGCTTTGTACGCTTTTGTGGGATACTTCTTCTTTACGAAAGTCTTTTTTGATGAGCGTTCCGAATCTCAATCTCTCGAACCAGCACATTCTCTGTAGAACGAATGAATACTTCTTTTGTCGGAATATAGGTATTGGCGAGTTTTTCGGACCACTCTACAATTTTAACGGCCGATTCATCGCAGAACATCTCTTCTCATCCGATTTGAATAAATGTGTCGTACTCTTCGATTCTATAGAGATCAAAGTGATACCAATGCATTCATCCTCAGAAGGGGAGAGTATATTCCTGAACATACGTATAGGTAGGACTTCTTACGACAACTGACTCAGGAAGTCCATACTTGCGAAGTAGGGCTCGTACAAGCGTCGTTTTCCCTGCACCAAGGTCTCCGTGAAGAAATATAATATCCCCTGGCTCAATGGAAAGGGGAATGTCTCTGAGGTCGTCTTCGTATACAAGCATGCCCCTATGATAATCAGTCAAGAGAAACTGCAAGCCAATATTTGCGACCAGTGAGAATACATGATAGCCTAGGAGTATAGCTTACTTTTATGCACGATACATCTTCAACCGAAACCCTGAAAGATGCGGATTCTCTCCAAGAGAAAGCCTCTTCGGGAATGAGTTCCTCCAAGAAAACCACCTACATATCTGGGATATTTCTCCTGATTATCTGTTCTTTAACAGGGTTTCTTTTCTGGCAACAACGTACCATTGAAGCAAAAATACAATCGACTCAGTCACAGCTCTCGGAGTATCAATCAAAGATTACTCTGTTGAAATCAGATCCTCAAGTTCGAGCGTCCGAGATACTCGCTACTCAGAAAGATGTCATTGAAAAGACTATTGAAAAATCCAACGCTGCTCGATATATCCGAGAACTCACTACTCTCAGTTCTCTCTATGGGGTAGCATTCAATGGGTTTACCTTTTCTCAGAATAAAGTAAGCACCACTGCTGTAGCTCAGAAAGGACTCGATGATGATGCTATTCGAAAAATTATCCGCCTTATTGGAGGGTATCGTGAAACAAAGAAGGATATGATCTCATCTGGAACGGGAGGGCTCTCTCCATTCAAACTTGCCCCAGTACTTTCTGTTTCTGGAGATTCTGAGAAGCGAAATATTCATGTAGACTTCACCATTCAGTAATATGTCTGTCCCAAAACAATTTCAATCCACTTCTATCCCAGCGCTTGCACTTCTTTTTGCTTTTGTTGGAGTAATCCTCGGAATCACCGTGACGTATGGATTGTACACCGATACTCTTGCACGATCTTCGGAGCTTGCCACCCTTGAACAACAATTGAAAGAATCAGGAGAAATGCTCCAGAAACTTGATAGCCTAAAAACACAGGCCACTGCTCCGAAATCGGATGTGGCGAAGTATGTTTGAGAGTTTCGAGAAGATACTCTTTTGGAGAATGTCTTTGCCCTTGCGGGTTCTGGCACTCAAATAGAAGGTATTAGTCTCGATTCTGGAGAGAAACTTGCCTCAGGGATGACCCTTGTTTGAATCAATCTTTCTCTTCAAACACCATCGTTACAGGAGCTCCTTGCCTTTCTTGATTCAGCTACTGGTACGGCTTCTCCTCGACGTTTTGTAGTGCGTCAGGTAAGCTTCCCCTATGATTCCATGAACAATCTTCCTATCGCCGCAACCATTCAGCTTGGAATGTATTCTATCAAATAAAATTTTATGCAACGAGAGGTCCCAGAGATTCCAGTGTACTTCTGGAACTGAATTACTCTAAAAGAGAAAGCGGTTTTTTATGAACACCTTTCAAATCTGGTCGAAGGGGGAGTAACTCTTATTGAAGCGTTGGATTCTTTTTGCGAGAAGGTGAAAAATCCTCTTTTATACCGAGAGGTTTCTCAGCTCTTGCTTCTGATTGATTCTGGGGATGTCATGAGTACAGCAATGAAGAAACTTCCCCGTACTTTTGATAAATCTGAGATATCTCTCGTCGAAGCGGGAGAGCAGTCTGGAACTATGCAGCGTTCATTTACAAACTTGGCAGAAGATTTGCGAAATCGTGAGGAACTTCGACAGAAGCTGGTTTCAGCATTGACGTACCCAGCACTCATATTGGTGTTTCTTGCAGCAGCAATTGTTATCGTAATGCTTTTTGTTATTCCGAAGCTTCTTCCGCTGTTTGAAACAGCTCAAACAGCGCTTCCTCTCTCTACTCGATCACTCGTCGCAACCTCGAATTTCATAGCAGAGCATTATCTTATAATTCTTTTCCTCCTCGTTGCTATTTCGGGATTTGGGTATGTGTATTTGCAGTCCTATTCCGGAAAAAGAATGTTTGATGAGATAGCCCTCAAAACTCCACTTATCGGGAATGTCTATAGAAACTACTGCATCGTACGAATTGCCACGACATTTGGACTTCTGCTTGGAGCGGGAATTCCTATTATTAAGACGTTGCGACTTACGGGAGAGTCAACCAACAATGCTTTGTATGAGGAGGCTATCCAAAACGTGGCATCTTCTGTAGAAAAGGGAAATAAGATTGCTGAGAGCTTCATTGCCGTGGATGAAAAGAACGAGCTATTTCCTTCTGATTTCATCCAACTCTTGGCTGCTGCAGAGAAGACCTCGACCATCAATAAAATATGTTCAAAGATTGCCACTCAGTATGCGCGCGAAGTTGATGCGGCAGTTGCAACACTGGTCAAATTTGTTGAGCCTACGGCAGTGCTTATTTCGGGAATGTTTGTTGTATGGTTCGCATTTGCTATTTTTAGCGCGGTTCTCAAGATTACAGAAACTGTAGGATAGGCTTTACTCCTCCCATTCCTCGGATACACTACGGGTATGTTGTGTACTCAGGGGCGACAAGCTTTTACTCTCATCGAACTATTAGTGGTGATTGCTATAGTTGGGTTTTTGTTTTTGTTTGCTATTGCGCCGTATACATTTTATTCAAATACTTCCAAAGTTCGCCTCTCGGTCGATAGAGTGGAGCAAGAAATGAGCAAGGCCAAGCTTCTTGTATCAACTGGCTTTGCTCCTCATGGGGCAAATGTAGATTTGGTTTTACGAATTGGGCAGGGGGCTTCTTCGATGACTCTTGATTCCATCCCAGTTTCAGCATCGGGGAGCACACCTCTTCCTCCTGGTGATCTTCAAAGAAAGTCTATTGATCGAGTTCCTTTGGATGCTCCGGTGCTTATTTCTGGTTTTCTTCTTTCTGGCGGAACTCCCACGACTCCACCAACAAGTATTGATATAGTGTATCGATCTCCCAACGGAGCCATGGAAGTATGGGATAGTTCTTCAGCTGTTTCAACTCGAATAATCTCTGATATACAGGGGGTAGTCGGAGTCAAAGGCGCCATGACTGGTTCTCTCTCTCGTTCATTTATGCTTCGAAAATAACATGCACAGAATCTCTTGTTCTCGTCCTTGATTCACCTTGGTGGAAGTATTGATAGCGGTTCTGATATTTGGTCTCGGCCTTATTGCAGCTTATACGCTCATGTATTCGGCAAATGCTCTCTCGTTGCGCTCCAAGCAGGAAATTATTGCTACAAACCTCCTCCGCGAACAGCTCGAGCTGGCAAAAAATGTTCGAGATACCAATTTCCTTGCTCTTCGTTCTTTTGATTCAATCCGAGGAATAGACCCCTCTTGTGGTACGGCGTGCACTCTGTCGGGATATGGAGTGTTTCGAACGCGCTTTACTGCAGGAGATTCTCCTGTTCAATTTGTCCGAGATATTTTTGGGTCGGGGAATTTTGGAGTATCACAAGCTCCAGCTTGGATGGATCCAGGCTTTGCTGCGCATAAGACTCTTGTTCTTGAAGAAGCACGAAAATCCCCTGTAGATACTCGGTTCCGATACTGCATTGATTCGCAATGACGATATGGATCTTGTGCGGGAGGAGGTGCGCCAACTCCCTACTATGGTTTCACTCTTATTCGCCCCTTGTCTACTCGAGACGATGCGACAGATGCTCTTGTGTCAGTCAATGGAGCCATTCGCGTAACGGCCTATTTTGCGACAACAGAGTGAGGGTATAGAGAACTGAGCATGTCGACGCTTCTTACTGATTTTAAGAGATAATACCTATGCAAGTTCGGGCTCTCCATCGAGGATTTACTCTCATAGAAGTAATCGTTGCCATTACTATTTTGGGGATTATTTTGACGAGCGTATTTCAGATTTATAGCCACATATCTCTGATGAGTAAGCGACTCGAAATGGCTCGATGACTTCAAGAAAATACTCGAAATATCACTCAAACTATTGCTCAGGATATTCGAGAAGGGGGTATTGCCTTTGAATGTTACGATCTAACAAGTCCTGTTCCGGGTTGTTCTGGGACTCGAACTACGGAATATACGGCAAGTGGGACAGATATCCTGATTCTTCGAGGTACGTCGACAGAATGTGCGTGAGGATGTTTCATCCAGTACTATCTGGCAAAACCGATTGTAACAGGATGAGAAGTAGCCTGTACCTCTACAGAGGCTGCCACGCCGGGGGCATGTTACCTCATACGAAGCGTGGTGAATGCGGGAGGAACGCAGGATTCGAGTACTCGTTTGAGCGATGCAGATACCTCTATCACACAACTGCGTTTTTATATCAGTGGAGTTGATGTAAATCGTTTTGCCAATGCTTGAGATACGGAATGAAAAGTGACTCTTTCGTTCTTGCTTGCCATAGCTCCAAAGAGAGGGTTGGATCCAGAAACCGCTGCTCGACTTACCATACCAGTACAGACGACCATTACTCAGAAGTTGTATAAAAGTAACTCCTAGCGCCCATGAATTTTCCTTTCTCGTTGAGTTCTCGCTTCTCTGCTGCAACATCTGGAGTTCAGGGTTTTTCTACGGTTCTCGCACTGTTACTCACGGGTTTTCTTGTGACACTTGCTGCAGGAGTACTGTTTTTGTTTCTTTCAGAAAATAAGATAAATCAATCTCTTTTCAATGGAACATCCTCCTTCCACGCGGCAGAAGGAGCTATGGAATATACTCTCCTCAAGCTCAAGCATCATCGAGAGTGATTTCAGGATACTCTTGAGGCTTCTAGTTTCGATGGAGAGACACTGCGTACTGGAGCCTGAAGGGAAGCAAAAATGTCCTATGAAATACAGGCTCAGGCTACGACATATACGGGAACTATCGCTCCAAACACTTTTGAAATTCTTCCACTTTTTGTGGAGAAAGGAAAAACTCTGCATTCAAACTCAGATGGATCTTTCTGGAATGCTCCGAATGGTCCAGACACACTTTCTCCTCCAAGAGCATTTTATGATAAACAAGAAACGGGAGAGGCTTCTCTTACTATTTTGGAGGGGGAGAGGATGGTATGGAATATTATTGGGAATGATACTTCAGGGGATACATTTGGAATCTCTGGAATTCTCTGTAAGACATTTGCTGGTCCTCCCTGCATTCCTGGAACCGACCCCTTAGTAGCCTCCCCCGTAAGTCCGACTCTTACATCTGCGAATAGATGAAACTTCCGTAAATATCAGAATGGAATCCTTTCTCAGGAAACAAAAACAGTAGGAGATTTCCTGAGCACCTATGTGGAGAATTATCTGGTTTTATATAATCCAACGAATCAGGCAGTTCGTTATACTCTAGCTTCTCCTCCAGACCGTCCTTTTGCCCTTCCAAACGTGCGTGTTGTGGCAAGTGGTCTTGTAGGGAATTCTCGAATTTCCCTCTCACTCTCAGAAAATAAATCAAAACTTTTCGAGGTTCTCAAATATAGCCTTTTTGTTCCAGAATAAACTTCTGCTCTCGGAGTTACTGATGCGGTGAGCTGGATTATTCGTGAGATTCTCCGTACTTTCCCATTTGGAAATCCCACTTCTTTGTCTCTTGATTGAAAATATAGATGATTTCGTATCCATCCGATCATTTCTGGTAATCTCGCGGAAGCCAAGGAAGATACTTTTTGTCAAAGAGCTCTTGTGCATCTACAGCATGTTTCCCTGTCTGAGAGAAATATGCAGTATCAGCATCTTGTACGTATTGAAGATTCATCTCACGAACGGACTTGTCCAGATACGAAGAACAAAATGCGGATACATCGGTTTTTTCTATTTCTTCTTGTTTTTCTCAAAGAGCTTTCTTTGCAGCAGCCCGAGCCCGTTCTACTTGTTGGAGAAATGCGGGGGTGAGTTTTCTTCCTTCTGCAAAAGCTGGTATGAGAAGGTTTTTTAGTTCCGTTGTGACTTTTCGACATACACTGGTTTCATCGGGGTCTATATTTTCTGCGAGGGAGAGGAACATGATAATGGCTTTTTCTCTGTCTCCGGTTTTCCCTTGCATAATAGCGCTCATTATCCGAGATCACCTTGGTGCCGTATCGTGAACTCCGGCAACTTTGTACCAGTATGATGCCTCTTCGGGGTTGTTATTATTCCAGTATGAGGTATATGCAAGGTAATAGGGTATCATCGGATCATTGCAGGGATTTCGTACCGCCGGATCGTTAAAAAGCTTTTGGAGGTTATATTCTGCTCGTATTTTTTCGAGCTTTGGCATGTCACAGTTTTTCGAGATACCCTTTTTCCCGAGAGATAGAGCCTCCTCCACATGTCTCTTTGCTTCTTCTTTTGAAAGAGTTTCATAGCGTTCGTTAACATCAGGAAGAAGAAGTAGTCCTATCTGGTAGGGGTACGTGAAGTGAGGGGATATATCCGTAATGAGTCCAAGCATCGCTGCAAGGTAGGCTTTGTACTCTGCACCGATAGCGTTTCATCCAATATACTGAATCGTTTGAAGCCAGTATATATCCGCCACAACCGTTTCTAGTCCAGCACTCCCGATGCGAACCGCATCTCGTGTCGGTATGAACTCAGGATGGTCGATAAGATTGCGTTGGATTTGCTTATGCATTGCATAATTTTGTCCTGTCCCGAGCCAATAAAACACTCAGAAACATCCGGCTATCACAAGGAGAAATAGGATGATTCCGAGGATCTTTTTGAGAAATTTGAGATTAAATACCGATTCCTTCTTCATTGAGTTCTGATGAGAGATGTTTCGCTGGGGTTGCTTGAGGAGATTGCGTTTGGCTGCATCGGATATACATGTGTCTGTTTTCTCCTTCTCCTTCACTATGTGCTTCAATTCCAGAGTCATTCTTTGCTTGAATATAGTGATGAATTTTTTTGCGTTCCGCTCCAGTGAGTTTGCTGAGCTGGATGGGTACCCCTTGCTCTCGAGCTTCCTGTATCTTTGATTCTACATATCGGAATAACCGTTCTTCTTTTGATTTCAGATAGTCATTTACTTCAATATGAATGATGCAATGTTTCCCGGAACTTTTTTCGACCATTCTTCCAAATAAATGGGTAATTTGTTCGAGAGACTGACCGTGTATGCCGATGAGAAGCTTTGAGTCAGGAGATTTGATACTCACCCTATATGCTTCAGAATCATCTTCCTCCGCATCGACTTGAATTGAATCGAATTCAATCGACATGCGAGTGAAGAAATCTTGTGCGAGGGTGAGAATTGTATCACGCATAGGCACAGTATACACAAACCAAGAAATAATCCATGAGAATCATTTGATTCTCTCTCGCCTTTCGATATAACTCATGCACACACGGAGGATTCGCATAGTGGTCGAGTGCACACCCTTGGAAAGGGTGCAGGCGGGAAACTGCCTCAAGAGTTCGAATCTCTTATCCTCCGCCAAAATAAAAGCTAGTATTGAATTAGTAGAGAGTCTTTTTCTGAAAAATAACAGTAAAATGATTCTGGCATGAACAAAGAAATACTTTTTTTGTATGCGAACCATGTTCGTTTAGAAATCGAAAAACATAAAAATTTTCATTCCCATAAAGAGCGAAATATGACAGTATTTCCAAAGGGTTGTTGTGACGAGGCTAGCTGGATATTATGGAAGTACTTTTCTGAGAAATGAATCTCCTGATTCAAGAGAATGCACGTATCGTGATGGGACCTTTCGAGAGATATTTCACATGTATGGCTTGAGAATGATGAATTTTCGATAGATATAACAGGCGACCAATTCAATGGCTGGTGGAATTACCACTTCAACCCCGTTGTTGTTATTCCTCGCGAGAAATACTTCTTCAATGAGATCATTGATTCCAATGTAACTAACAGCTTAAACATTAAATCCCAACCGAGCGATGGATACGAATCATTTATCGTTGGAGTAGAGATGGTTAATCAGATGAATATAACTGATTTTTACGGATATCTTGTCCAAGAAGGGCTGTTGACCAAGTCTCTAAACATATAAAAGAACTCCTCAATACAATTTCTTTGTTTGAGTGAGTGTGGTCTATTTATCTGAGTCTCTTGAAAATCCATCTTTAACCCAAAAATATAGGGCTCTGGTCGATAATGAACATACAAGACTTCCAATTCCTAAAATAATAGATTTTCATACCCAAACAATTTCTTCTCAACTAAAAAGAAAGCCGTATAGAAGCGCTAAAGTTAGAATAATCAAACTAATACTTATAGAAAGTCTGAACCATCATTTTTGTATTCGATTCTCAATGATTGCAAACTGTGCTATCTTAAGTAAAACGACAGATCCAATTCAGGGAACAACAATAAAAATTAGTACCAGGAATATTAATATATCATCTTTTGAAGTTATATAGTCTAACTGCTTAACTACAGAATCTCAGAAAGATAACTTTGTTGGCGGACTTGCAATCCAATTGTTACAAATGCGATAGTGACGGTATCAGGAGTAATCCTTAATCCAAGTTCCGCTACTGGTACAGGGTGGCTTATCCTGCCTGGCAGACTGTACATATCTTTCCCAAGCCAAGTGTTCTGTTGGGTATTTGATTTTCCAACTCATATAAGTTTCGTAGTCCCGTTCTGACTCTATAACTCTGTTCTGAGCGTTGGACAGAAGAAGTCATATAAATATTGTGAGGGAAATTAGTAGAAAAAATCAACTAACTTTACTGGAGTTAAGATTGAGCATGAGTCTGGAAGTTTTATTTACTAGTGACATATTTCTCTAAGTTACCAGTCAATGGTAAGTATAATTCTTTTTAAAGAAAACTTTTTATGTCTCAGGTGTCCTGATAAAATTGAAAACCAACACTGATTTTGTAGAGGTTTCTTCTAACTCCTCAAACCCCTCCCGCTGCGAATAATCCAATAGGCCCAACTCCAAAATACGATACAGCCTCCGAGGAGCATCGACCAGGCAAATATATGGGAAATGCTCGATATCCCGAGAAACCCGTATCGAAAGAGATCTACCATAGAGTAGATGGGATTCCAGTGAGAGAGCGTTTTCCAAAAAGGAGAGAGAGACTCGGTGCTATAAAATACTCCACCCAAGTAGGTGAGTGGGGTGAGTACAAACGTAGGGATGATGGATACTCCATCGAAGTTTTTCGCATAGAGTCCATTCACGAGTCCAGCAAGCGAGAAAAAGAGTGTCGTCAAGAATATACTCGCAAAGATTACTCCTATGTGAGCGTAGGGAAGCGATACAAAAAATGTAGTCGTCATCAGTACGAGTCCGGCAATCACCAATCATCGGATGATTCCTCCCGAAGCAAATCCCAATGTCACGACCCAAGCAGGGGATGGAGACACGAGTATTTCCTCGATATTCTTCTGAAATTTTGCCGCGTATACTACTGTGGCGGTATTCGAGAAGGCATTGGTAATTACCCCCATCATGATGAGTCCGGGAGTAATAAATGCCGCATAGGAAACCCCAGATATCTCTCCGATACGACTCCCGAGAAATCCGCCAAATACCGCAAAATAGAGACTTGTGGTAATAATGGGTGGGAGGATGGTTTGTGGCCATATTCGAAATATCCGAATCGTCTCACGACGTGCCATGGTGAGGAGCGAGATATAGATCTGATACGCGGTCATAGGAGGGAGTTACTGGCTTTTTTTCGTTGATTTCTTCTCGGTTTTTTGTGTGAGCTTGAGGAAGAGCTCTTCAAGTCGGTTTGTTTTGTTTCGGAGGCTCGTTATGACTTTCCCTTCTTGTTCAAGTTTGGCTATCGCACTTCCAATCCGCTCTGTTTTCTTGATAGATACTTCAAGAGTTTCCCCATCAGCAGTATCGAGAAGATAGGAGCTTTCGTTCATGGTGCTCAAGAGATCTTTCATGTTTCCTTCTTGTACAATTTCCCCATGATTTATGATGGCGACTCTGTCACAGAGAGTTTCTGCCTCTTCAAGATAGTGAGTGGTGAGTATAATCGTTACCCCACTCTGATTTAATTTCTTCAAGAATTCCCACATTTCTCGACGCAGCTCGATATCCACCCCAGCGGTTGGCTCATCGAGAATAAGAATCTGAGGGGCATGGATGAGAGCTCTCGCAATCATAAGGCGACGTTTCATTCCCCCTGAGAGGTTTCGAGATGCCTCATGTCTCTTATCAAAGAGTCCGAGATCCTTGAGGAGCATATCTGCTCTTGGTCCACTCTCGGACAGGGGGATGCCGTAGTACCCTGCCTGAGTCGTGATAATATTGTGGACGGTTTCAAAAATACTAAAATTGAACTCCTGAGGCACGAGACCAATAGAGGATTTGGCTTGGACTGGGTCACGCATGATATCAAATCCATGTACTTCCACGTGGCCGCTTGTAGGTCGGGTGAGACCAGTCACAACTCCTATGGTGGTAGATTTCCCAGCACCATTTGGTCCAAGGAGTGCGAAAAAGGTTCCTTGAGGGATATCAAGGTTGATGCCCTTTATTGCTTCAAAGCCATTCGCATAGGTTTTCTTGAGATTTCTGAGAGAGATGGCGGATGACATACGAAGAATTAAAGCTCTATCTTACCTAATAAAAGAAGAAATTGAATTCTGGAATTTCTTTTTTGAGAATTCCAGTCCGTGATTTCGCAGGGCTTCCGGGTTCATGTTTTTTTGTTCAAACCGATCAAGAGCATCTTCGAGTTTTTCGGGGGTCTGCTCATCAAAGAAAATCCCGGTTACTTCGTCAATTACAGTCTCCTT
This sequence comes from Patescibacteria group bacterium, assembly GCA_031539165.1. Lineage (GTDB taxonomy): Bacteria > Patescibacteriota > Gracilibacteria > BD1-5 > UBA2023 > CAIVSN01. The sequence goes on from JAVKLK010000034.1 coordinate 53,560, forward strand.
CGCTCATCATTTTCCATAAGCAATGACGGGCGTTCCACACATCATGGCTTCTATGGGGACGAGTCAAAAATCTTCTTCTTGTGGAAAGAGAAATGCTTTCGCCTGTGTGTAGAGTGCCACTTTTTCTGCGTCTGAAGGACGAAATATCCAGGTGATATTTGGTTTTGATTGGGCTTTCAGACTTCGGTACAGAGGAGTATCGGTGCTGGTTGCGAGCACAAGGGGCTTTCCATTTTTGTTAAACGTCTGTACGAGGAGATCCATCTTCTTGTAGGGTACGCACCGACCAAGTCAGAGGTAAAAATCTTGTTTCTTTTCTCCAAGAGGAAATATTGCATCATCGACCCCAGGATAGATGATTGTGGAGTCTCGATGGTAGTATTTTTTGATTCTTTCCGCTGTTGTTTTGGAGTTTGCAATGAAAGAGTCTACTCGCTGCGCTGCATCATAGTCCATTTTCCTCATCCATCACTGAACTCCCCGAAAGAATATCCGAGCTATTGGATTGAGCAGGCCAAATTCCATCATATTTTCATATTCTTGAGCATGACTCCAGTAATACCGAGTTGGAGTATGGCAGTAGCAAAAGTGTTTTGTGTTCGCTCCACGTTTTTTGTACCCAGCATGTTTTGCTTCGGCGGAGCATGAAGAAATGATGATGTCATAGTTCGAGAAATCAAAACTCCGGAAGGCGAAAGGTCGAAGAATACCAGCGAGTTTATGTCTTCTGTTTATGAAGGGAATTTTTGCAATCCAACTGGTATATATATTTCTCCCTGTAAGCATGGGGTGCTCCATGAAACAAACGCTCGTATAAATATCAGCATCTGGATAGAGTTCAAGAAGATGGGATATAACAAGTTCTGCTCATCAGAAATCTATGAGCCAATCGCATACAATGGCAATTCGTGGGGTATTCATACATGGATTGTATCTATTTTGATGGCTAATCCAGTTCTCTGATTGTTTTTTCTTCGGAAACATCTATAGTCCTTCTACTATTGTATGCCTATGTCAGTACTTGCGATTACTTCCGGATATTTTAATCCTATCCACCCCGGACACATTGAGTGTTTCGATCTTTCTCGTTCAGAAGCAGGAGCGGATGAGCTCTGGGTTATTGTGAATAATGATATTCAAGCGGAACGTAAGCGGGGGACGAAAAGCTTTCAAGATGAGACATTTCGTCTGAAGATTGTAGAGTGAATCAGATGAGTAGACCGAGCATTCCTCTCTCTTGATGAAGACCAATCTGTTTGCAAAAGTCTCAAGACGCTCATTCAACAAGCCAAAGATTCTGGGAAATTCACTGATATTATTTTTACAAAGTGAGGAGACCGATTTGCTCATGAGGTTCCAGAGGCTCAAATTTTACGAGATGCATGAGTTCGAATTGTGGATTGACTTGGTGCAAAAACACATAATTCGTCTGATTTTGTCAGAAAAATTAAGGACTGAGCGGACGAAGCTGAGCTAGAAAAAAAACTGCGAGAACTTCCGAAAAATATTACCGAGTGAAGGTACTTGGAGGTGGGGAATCGACCCTGGGGAGTCTACTATGTGCTTGAAGATGCTCCGCTCTATAAGGTAAAAAAAATCATCGTACATCCGGGAAAAAGACTCTCTCTCCAATCTCACAAAAGAAGGAGTGAACATTGGATTGTTGTTTCTTGAGTGGCAACCGTCGATATTCGAAACCCCGACTTTGGTGAAATAGAGCAATGTAAGATTCTGCTTTCCAATGAAGGTTGTCATATTCCTGCATGATATATTCATAGACTTTCGAATCATTCTCCCGAGCCTCTCGTAATTGTAGAAATTCAATGTGGAGAATACACAGGCGAAGATGATATTGTCCGATACCAAGATGATTTCTGAAGAATATAAGTAGTTAACTTTTTTTCATGCAACATTCCCTTTTCCGTAATATTCAATTCCCCCTTATTCTTGCCACAGCATTTCTGGATATTCTCGGAATAGGTATTTTGATACCGATTTTTCCTTTTTTGATCAAAGGATTCTGAATGTCTGCAGAGTGGGTTGGGTACAGTATGGCTATTACTTCCGCAGGAATGTTTCTCGGTTGATTTATTTTTTGAAGACTTTCTGATGTTCATTGACGAAGAAGTATGCTTCTTTGGACTTCAGCCTGTAACATACTCGGGTACATCTCTCTTATTTTTGCCCCGACGTTTGTGTTTTTCTTGGTAGGAAGGTTTATAGCAGGACTTGCATGATCTGGTATTGGAGTTACGCAGGCATACGTTTCTGATATATCAACGCCAGCCACGAGAATGAAAAAAATGTGACTTATCGGCGCGATGTTCGGCCTTGGATTTCTTATTGGTCCAGCAATCGGGTGACTCCTTGCTTCTGTATCAAATACGGCAGTGGCCTTGGCTGGTGTTATTGCTGCAACAGCGAACTTTCTACTTATTCTCTTGTTCCTTCCTGAATCAAAGAAACAGAATTCAAAGCAGACTCCTGATGTTCCGGGGAGTCTTACTCCACTCATGGTAACATTGTTTGTTCTTTCTTTTGTTGCAACTGTTGCCTTTTCTCCCATTCAGGCGATTTCGTGACAGTACTATGTTGATATGTTCCACTTTAATGCTGCTCAAATATCTCATGTACTCATTGTTATAGGTCTCACGAGCATTCTCTATCAGGGGTTTCTCATTAAATACCTTCGAGTGTACTTCAAGGAAATCTCCATGATGTTTCTCGGAATACTGCTTCTGCTGGTTTGATTTCTCTTTCAGGCTATCAATACGCACCCGATTGCTTTATGGGCAATTCTTCCACTCTTTCCTTTGGGAATGGGGGCGCTTCAGCCGTCTATTAATTCCCTTGTGGCAAAGGATGCCTGAGAGTCTACGGGGAAATACCTTGGGATGAATAACTCATATATGAGCATTGGGAATATTGTTGGTCCTATACTTGCTGGCTATTTGTATGGAAAATGATATACTCTTCCGTTCATTGCAAGTGCCCTTCTTCTTGCAGTAACTCTCTTTTTTGTATATTGAGTTATTTATAAACGCCATGCCCATGCTCAGTAGTATCGCAAGATACACCCTCCTACTTCTTCTGTTTAGCCCTCTTCTTGCCGGATGTGAGAAAGCCAAAGAAACTCCCGTTGTCAACACTCCTCCCTCAGTAATTCTTGCTCTCGGAGATTCTCTTACGGCAGGTTTGGGAGTTGACGTACTCGATACCTATCCTGCTCAACTGGAAGAGCGCTTGAAACAGGGCTGATATAGCTACACAGTCCAAAACGCTGGAGTTTCTGGAGAGACATCCACACAACTTTTAGCTCGCCTTGATTGGGTCCTTGAAGGAAATCTACAACCACCAGCACTTGCTATTGTTGAAATCGGGGCAAACGATGCATTTCAGGGTATTTCTCCTCAGGTGACTCGCGCGGCCATTCAGGAAATTGTATCAAAACTCAAGGCTCGCTCCATACCGGTTCTTCTAACTGGCATGAAGGCACCTCCAAACTTAGGGGCTGATTTCCGAAGTCAGTTCGATGCCCTTTTTGCTGATATTGCCAAAACAGAACAAGTCCCACTCATGGAATTCTTCTTGCAAGATGTTGCTGCAGTTCCTTCACTCAATCAAGCCGATGGCATACATCCAACAAAAGAGGGATATGCCGTTGTCGTGAAGCATCTCATGGAAGAGCTCCGAAAACATAATCTTATATATAAATAACCGATATGATACAGCTTTCGCATATAGAAAAATCGTATAATTCAGGAGGAGAGCGCGTGGAGATACTCAAAGACTTTTCTCTTTCGGTACAGTCGGGCGAATTTATTGCGCTTATGGGTCCTTCTGGATCAGGAAAATCAACCATCCTCGGACTCATAAGTGGATTACTTTCTCCTGATTCATGAGAGGTCCAAGTGGGGGATTTTCGTTTCTCTGGACTTTCCAATGATCAAATTACCGCAATTCGCTGATCCAATATAGCCTATATATTTCAATCGTTTGAGCTTATTCCAACCTTAACCGTTCGTGAAAATATAGAACTTCCTCTGGATATTAATCCTGGAGTGCCTCGTCGATTTGCGGTAGAAGAACTTCTTGATCGAGTTGGACTTACGGGGAAATCAGAACGATACCCCAATGCGTTATCTGGTTGAGAAAAGCAACGGGTTGCCATAGCAAGAGCATTCATTGGAAGCATGCCCTATCTTCTTGCAGATGAGCCAACCGGAAACCTTGATCGAAAGACGGCAGATGTCATTATGGAGCTCATCGTACAGCTCCATAAAGAAACGGGTAATACCATCATTTTGATTACACACGACCCTGTAGTTGCGGCTCGGGCTGATCGGATTGTTTCGTTGTAGAGAACACTGCTTCGACGGCTTGTTCTACGGTAGGTTTTCCTGAGTCAATTCCTGCAATTGCCTTTTTGCTGAGGCCCCCATTTTCATAGAGATCTTTTTCTGATACGTTTCCTAGTACGGCAAGAATCTTCTGGAAAATGAGTACGTCCCGCTGCGTGAAAGGTTTCGTTGGGTCTATTCCTGGCAAAGAAAAACGCTTGGTAAGAGTGTCACTCGCTCGATAGAGGAGTTCTTCATACTTTGCCTGACCAAGTGCAGGCATTCCTACTTTTGAGAGAGTTTGAAGATTTCCATCTACTACAGAATCTTGCTCTCGAGCACTTTGTCTCACAAATTCAGGATCTACTCGCTTTCGAAGAGATTGTATATCTTGTTCGAGGCGAGTTTTTTCTGCCAATTGTTTCTGATACCCATCGAAGAGTTCCAAGACATTTCGTTCAAAAAGTGTTCGCTCCGATGGGTTGGAGAGGGTTTGTCAGAACTTCAACAGAGCCTCTCGGCTCTTTCCTCGCGCTTCTTCTCCTTGGGAGAGACTTGCGAGGACTCTCGGTGCAAGCTCGGGAGTTATTTGCCAGAGTCTCTCAGCAAGCTCACTTGATCGCTTCGGGAGGAGAGCACCCAGTCGTTCTGCTTGAAGCTCCTTTCCAGAAAGTTCTGTTTGTACGAGAGAGTCTGGAACAAATGCTGGACTCTCAATACGTAGTCCGTCTTTTTCTCGAAATCTATTTCCTTCTCGATTCATGATGGTACGCTCTCCCGTTCGAGATGCCTGTGAGATCAGTTCTCCTGCCTTCGAGGTATATACCGTCTGAGTCGGTGGCTCAAATCATGCTTTGATTTTGCTATAGGCATCGAGTGAAACACTTGGATCACTGAGTGCAACAACGGCAGGGGCTCGATTTGGAAGTCATTGTGTACCAGCAAGTGATCGAAGTTCTCCGAATGATGCCCGAAGCTGTGCGAGTTCATCGGTCTTATTGGGTGGTACGGACTTCAGTATGGCATTTTCATGCGAAAGAAGCACAACTGTTTCAGCGAGAGCAGGATTTTTCCCTTGTTTCTTGAGCTCTTCTGATGCTTTTTCGACTTCTGTAGCGTACCCCGGGATGAGTTCTTGAGGAGACTTTCCGGTGAGGGCAGAGATTTGGGATTTAAGAACCTGCTGGCGTTCGAGGAGAAATTTTAAATCAGTCTCAGACTGCGTCTTTAGATTTTTTTGCTCTATAGCTTTAGTTTTATCCAACTCAGTCTTCTTTTCTTTCTCAACTTCAGTTTTTTCTACTACCTCAGTCTTCTTTTCTTTCTCAACTTCAGTTTTTTCTACTACCTCAGTCTTCTGTCCCTCTATTTCTGTCTTTTGAGAGAGAGTGCTTGTATTCTGAATTGCCAACAATAGAGTTTTAAACTCTTGTGAAAGCTCATCTCCCGCTATCCCTGCTTCTGATAGTTCTTTGAGTTCTGAGTTTATCTTCTGAAGCTGGTTTATTCGTTCAGTTGGAGGAAGATTTTGGAGATACGACTCAAACTCTCTCACAAGTTCAGGAGAAAGCTGTTCTCTTGCGATAAGTTGAGGAGCGGAGTTCTGAGGAGATTCTCGAAATGCTTCTTGCATGAAGCGATTCTACCATATATCCCTAGAGGGATGCAAATTTTATACCCTTTTGCTCAATGAGTAAAAGGGTTTCTTGCACAGCCCGAGCGACAGTAGGCTCTATTTTGTTTGCCTCTATCGCAGCACGAATCGCAACTATATCTGCTCTATCTTGTTGCGTTACAGGAGCGCCTGCAATAACTCTATCGAGAATACTTCGTACTACTGCTATCATATTGATTCATAGCTTTAAAGTTTCGTTTTCTCGCTGTCTTGCCGCAATTCTCTGATCTGCCGCCGCAATTTCTTGCCTATTTGCCGCAATTCTCTGATCTGCCGCCGCAATTTCTTGCCTATTTGCCGCAATTCTCTGATCTGCCGCCGCAATTCTCTGATCTGCCGCCGCAATCTTATCGAGAGTTGAGCAGTTCTCCACAAACTCCCCCTTCTTCCGAGTGAATAATGCCACCTTTTTTGCTCCAGCCTCTCCTTCTGCCTGAGCCTTCGCAATTTTTGCGTCATATTCCGCAACAATGCGTGCCTGACACTCCGCTGTAGTCTCTGTTGCACCTGCTGCCGTACCAAGAGCAAGCCCAGCCGAAAGAGCTACCGTGCTAATAATACTGTTTTTCCATGCACGAACGCGACCAACATCCACTGGATCTTTTCCAGCAGCGATTGCTTCAGCGGCCCATGATGGAGTTTGATATCCTGCTTCATGAAGCTCTTCGGAGGTTTGAGAGAGTTGAGGCATAAAAAGAAATTTACGCCAGTATTATACTCGCGTGTCAAGTATTGTGCAAATTTTGGATGATAGACCTTTTTATTTCTCCCACCACTCCAAGTACGCTTCGGATAAAATCTCTGCAAGTTTGCTTATGGCATCTTGGTCGAGGATAATTTTTGCTGGGTTTTCGGAGCAAGAAGTTTCTGTCCCGAGATAGCGTTTTGGTATATCAAATGCTGAGCCTGAATACTTCTTCAAACAATCGGTTGTTGGGTATCAATCCTCAAGAGAATATGCTTCATTTTGAACGCTCGCATATCAGGCTGTATCAAGATGTTTTTGGAGTATCTGAATAAGACTTCCATCGACAAATAATTCTCCAGCAGAATTTCCTGTAAGAAGATTGAAGCCTCGAGGAGATCAGCGGTATTGATTTTCACAATAACGCATCACTCTTTCAAGCGTGAATTCCTCGGCGGAGCTCGGTTCCCAAAGTTCCGTCCGATTATTGGAAGCCATCGTATGCATATGGATGATGTGCTGAGCCTTTCAGAAATATTGTTCGGTTTCCGCAAGAATCTGGTTGAATAGACTTTCGAATTGAGGATTCGCGAAGAGTGGAGGACTTGCTCGGTAGAATCGGCGATTCATATCAATGACGGCTCGAGGAAATTGAATATCAAGTAATCCCACGGAGAGTCATTTTGAGATAAGCATCTGATAGAGTGCTTCCGCGATTTCTCGGGATCCAATATCCGCATCGAGAAGACAAAACCAACGGAGTGCTTCTTGATCGAGTTCGGCAAGGTGGGGGAAATACGGAAGAACTTTTTTTGGATGGTAGAGTTCAGCGTGGGGAACATATATCAGGATATCTACCATGCCAGACGTATTGGACCGGTACGAAAGAATATCTGAGGTTGGGGGTGTTGTCATAGAAGTCTATTTATGAAACCGAAGGAGTGTATGTGCGAATTAGCTCTGCGGTTCTTGAGCATACAACATCTTGAAGAGACATTCCGCTCATAGCATATTCAATAATAGAACTTGCATCCGAAATTGATTTCCCATTGGGAAGCATAATCCCTTCAAGTGCAGCACTCGCCTGGTCTCCAGTGTATGCGCTTTGAACATTCGTTCAATCTGACTGTTTTTCTGCTCGAGTAAGAAGAGTAATCTTTCCTGTTGCATCATACATGACACTGGTGGAAAGTCCGCTTGAACCATTGAGTATTCGGTTGAGTTCTCAAGCATCTTTTTTCCGGTACTTTCCATTATCGAATAGATCTCTTGGTACCGCTGATCCCGAAAACTTTAGAACGGTTCCCATGAATTCGGATCGTACAAAAATGGGTCGCATGTGCGCTGAAGGAAGCATGAGTCCATCGGAGCGGAGCAATTCGAATCATCTCAGGTATCGGAAAAGCAAGAGATTTGTCTGTTCCAAAGTTGCAGCAAGCGCTTTCCGTGTTTTCTCTTTTTGAATATTCTCGGGTGTGAGAAATATAACATTTGTTCCCCCCGCGGCGTGTCCGATGCATTTTGCTACCACGAAATCTTGCGCCTGCTCTGTTGCTTCGCAAATAGATTCAATGTCAGAAAATACACCAAGGTAGCCTGTTTCCTCTTGAAATAATCCAGTGGGAGTTACTTTGTCATTCAAGGCAAGCGTGAGAGCCGTTCTTGCTCCAAGGTTTTCTGGGTTTTTTCGGAGAATCGTATCAACGAGTAATTTCGCATTTGCTGGGTCAGTGTGAGTAATTGAAGCGATGGTGACCCTCTCTGGAGCATCCTCCAAATTTTGAGCAAACGAATCAGGGAGCGCTGACTGATTCACTCGCAGTCCAAAAGCATTTTGTGTTCGAGCGAGAGTTGTGTGTACGACTTCAAATTGAGATCCGAAGTACCGTTTTCCGGTAGACTCTATCTGCGCTCTATTTTCCGAAGGAAGCACAGAAACATCGCTGGTTACAAAGAATGCTCCGGGCACTCACTCATCTCGAAGTGCGGCGTATGACTTCTCGGAAATCTTTCTTGCGAAATCAGGAGGTGCTGCCGCGAGACAGCCACTATTAAATACTGGTTCATAGCATGTTTTGGTTCCGGTACCTGGGTTTACTACCATTTCTGCTCGGAGCGGAATGGATGCGGTGAAATTTTTCATAAGAGAGAAATGAAGGGGATAACTGAGTAGGCTCGAGACAAAAAAACTCTTCGCTTGGGGCGAAGAGTTTTGTGTTCTGGAGATAATTTACTTGTCTCGATTTCAGGTGGGAACACAAATACCCTTCGCTTGGGGCTGAAGGATAAAATAGAGATGTGACCAACAAGAAATTGAGGCGAGTCGTGTCATGTGAAAAGAGTTACTTGACGAGTTCATGCTATTTTTTTGAGAATCCTTGTCAAATTTCTTGTTTTTTTCTGAAGATTTTCTTTCCGAGTTTTTCGAGAAAATGTATCGTTGGGAGAGTAATTTC
>JAVKLK010000035.1:0-3694 GCA_031539165.1 Patescibacteria group bacterium
GTTGCCCCTGAAATTGTAAGACTGAGTGTTTCTCCCGCATCAATGTTTCGAGGAATCGCAATACTATTGACCTGAGCTACTGGTACGATATTTGGCTGAACTTGAATTGGAGCAACATTACTCGATCCAACAACAACATTTGAAAGACTAAAAGCGGTTCCTGGGACCTTTGCTATCATTCGTACTTTTCCCGTGGCACCAGAGTAGCTTGCCTGAACTCCAGTATTTGCTGTAATCTGAGCAGCAAGATTTGTAAGAGTAGTCGATTTATTTGTAGTGAAATTTTGAACCACTCCCGTACCTGCAACGGTCATTCCAACAACATCTCCAGCAATCAGACTTGGCTGAAGAGTAAACTCAGCCTCTTGAGCTACTGCTACAACATTGTTCACCAATGTAGTGAAGTTCTGCGCTGCCGCCTGAATAGTAAGAGTTGGTACTGGGAAAGAAACACCCGGAGTGGCACTTGTCACGGTGTAGGTTCGAGAGGTAGTGTCAACCGTCGATGTGACTTCTGGAAGAGCGTCAATCTTTACGTTGAGAAGACCCAACGTTACAAGACTCGATGTATCATATGTTTGTACAACACTCGTTCCGCTCATGGTAAATACCAAGCTATCTCCAGGATTGAGATCACGAGGAACATTGAGGGATACAATCTGTGCACCCGCAGGAACATTTGCCTGAGTGAGAGAGGTGCTCAGAATAGGGTTTGCCGCGTAGGTGAATGCGGGCAAAAGAATCTGAGATACAAGTGCAACGAGCGAAAGGACTGCTACCTTTCGACGAAATTGAGCAAAAGTACGCATAATAAGCAAATTGGGTGAGGCAATATGCAAGTGAACTTATGCATAAACCTATTTTTGTCAAATCGTCAAATTTATTTTTAATAAAAAATCCCCTTTTATAAGTTTTACCTTCAAGAGGGGATATGGCTATGGAACTCGGAGAAAGGAGTACTCGACTACTTTTGTCGAGTTGGAGTGAGGGTTTTTGCTTTTGGAATTGTATTTTTCACCGGAGTTATTTTTTTCGCTACGGGTTTGCTCACTGGTTTTTTTACCGTAGCTTTCTGAGAAGGCGACTTTTGCTGGACTGTTTTCTCCGACTGTTTCACTGGTTTTTGAGGATTTTGAGTCTTTGGTACAGCAGACTGGCTTACAGCAAGTTTCCCCGGAAGAGGAGTCGTTCGAGTATCGGCAGATGCTGAAGATATCTGAAAAGCTACTCCTGTAGTGACGCAGAGTATTCCGGTTACAATAAGGCGAGTGTTCATAAGAAAGAATGATTATACACCCACAGTATCCTATCCTTCCATGAATTCAAGGAACAATTTCTTAATATTCCCTGTCTTCCTCCATACGTTGCCCTATTGTTGTACCGACCACGTATCCCGTCGACCAGGCTACTTGTAAATTAAACCCTCCTGTTACTCCGTCGATATTGAGAATTTCTCCAGCAAAAAACATATTTGGAACATCGTTCGATTCGCCCTGTCCGTTTATCTGGGAGAGATCGATACCTCCTGCGGTAACAAACTCATCTCCCGCTCTCCTTGATACAAGCGTGAGCGGAATTCACTCTCCGAGCAGGAGTGCGATAGTTTTTCGGTCAGATCGTGAAAGAATAGCTCCTTTCTGCGAGAGAATATGCTCTGAGAATATCTGATGAATACATCGTTTGGGAAGAACTTCACTCAGAATCGAGGCAACCAGTTTTGAACTATTTTCACGACAGGCTTGCTCGATATATCGATCCCAATCTTGCACAGTCCATCCACATACGGGAATACACCGAATTTTGAGAGGATGTTCTTTTGAAAGAGTCTCAAAAGCTATAAGAGAAGAAAAAGAAAACGCTCCTGGTCCAGATATTCAAAAGTGGGTCAGGAGTATGGCTCCATCGCATCGGAATTTTCCGTTTTCGTCCACAAGGGTTGCTCGGGGGAAAGCAATTCCTGAAAGTTCTTTTGGCCAAGATTCTTCTGTTTCAAAACTTGAGAGTGATGGCCCGAGGGGAGTGGTACGATGTCAGAGGCGTGCCGCAAGAGCATATCCATCTCCCGTGGAGCCCGTGTGAGCATAGGCATTTCCTCCGGTCGTCAGCACCAGCACATCAAAGATTTCCGTTTGTTCCACTGCACCAGGAGAGGAGTCTTTGAAGGTAATCTGGAATCCTGATTGTTTGCGGGATACATCGATTACGGATGTTCGGTATCGAACTTCGAGAGCTTTTCCTGCTTGCGAAAAAATCGACTGAAAAGCTCCAATCACATCTTCTCCAGAGTCAGATACTGGAAAAATACGAAGATCTTCTTCGCGCTTTAAAGGAACTCCATGTCGTTCAAACCAATCGCAGACCTTCTTTGGACCAAATTTCCCAAGAATCGGCTTGAAGAATTCTGCTCCACGAGTGTACTTGGTGAGAATAGTTTTGTGGTCTGTGAGCCCGGTGGTCACATTACATCTTCCTCCTCCTGAGAGAGAAACCTTTTTCCCGAGAACGGAATTCTTCTCAAAGAGGACTACCTGAACTTCTTTGGAGTTTCCTGCTTTGAGGCAGTGTTCTAGGAGGGTTGCTGCGCACATCATCCCAGCTGCCCCACCTCCTATGATTGCGATTTTCATGGGGGAGATGGTATCGATTTTTCTCGACTTTGCGAACAATTTCCATTTTCCGTCTTTGTAATTTGTCCTCTGTGCGTACTATGCGAATTCTCCTTGTATCCAATGTTCTCACCATGAATGCACTCGGTCTCTGCGTAATCCTCTTCCTCTTTTCTGCGAGTGGACTTCTCATACGTCTCTACAAAGGATCGAATCCGAGAGTATTTCACTGGCTCATTGCACTGGGGGCAGGGTCTATGCTTTCGGTTTCGTTGGTCCATATTCTCGCCGAGACATTGGAGCAGACACAGTTTGCTCTGTATGCCTTTATGGCAGGATTTCTTGCCATCTACTGTATTGAAGAACTCCTCACTCCTCATCGTCAAGACAAGGCACATGATGGGCATACCCATGAAGATCCACACGAGCATTCTGATCATGTTGCCCTCGTGACATTCGGAGCTATTTTTCTCCATACACTCTTTGATGGCTTTGGTATTCGTGCAGGTTTTTGAGTTTCTGAGACGCTCGGCTACTGAGTTCTTCTTGGAGTTCTCATTCACCAAGTACCCGTTTCATTTTCACTCGCTGCCATACTCCAGACTTCCACGTTTCGAAAGTCTGTACAGATGAAACTCCTGCTCATTTTTGCATGAGCGGCTCCGTTGGGATTTGCGCTCTCAGATGTATTTCTCCAAACCGCTTCACAGAATGCTACCGCTCTTGCGAGCGCATTCGCCGGAGGTTCACTTCTCTATGTTGCTACCGCTGACTTGTTGCCAGTAATACACGCACAGGAACGAAGAAACTATGTCACCGCTCTCTGTTTTGTGCTTGGAGCTGTGGGTATGACGCTCCTACGATTTTTCGAATAGCCTCTCTTGACATTCTGTTTTATCGGATAGTATCACAGTATGTCAAGTGTTCCTCCTCCTTCGAATTCGCCTGTTTCGGATTCTCTTGTGGAATCTCTCCGCAAGGCAGGGCTTCTGAGCACAGGAGTACCGCCTTCTCCGACAGAAGCTTGATTTTTGCGTGAACGAGTCACCGATACTTCAGCCAAAGTGTTGGATTTCCCGATTCGATTA
>JAVKLK010000036.1:0-11253 GCA_031539165.1 Patescibacteria group bacterium
GTGAGAAAAGGAGGGGATTTTTGTGTTTCTTAGTTCTCCAAAAGCATTAATGACATCTTGAATTTGTAGGTGGAATGAACGTATCCTGAAAAGAATTCCTGTTGAGTAGGCAAACGCTTCTATTTCAATCTCAGGATTGTTTTCCATGGATTTCCAAGGTTCCAATTCAAAAATTCGATGCTCTATTTCATGGTGCAATGCCTCATTGGTAAAGACGCTTTCTAGGAATAGAGTTATTTGAGTTGAGTGCATACCTGGCTCTTACTATACTGTACTTCTGATAAAATCAAACTCACGGAGACCAGCATATTGTAAAGGCTTTTTTATTTCATATACTTTCCGCATGTTAAATTGTACATTCTGCAAAATCGCAAGCTGAAAGGCTGATGCTTTGGTTGTTTACGAATCGGAACATGTCATTGCATTTTTCCCGAAATCAATGGAGGTTCTCGGGCATACTCTTGTTGTACCGAAGCAACATTATGTAAGTTTATATGATATCCCTTCTGATTTGCTCGGTGAACTCATGAATACTTGTAAGATTATATCTCTTGCATACAGAGAAAGAATAGGGGCAGTTGGAATGAATATTCTTCATTCAAGTTGAACTGCTGCACAGCAATCCTCCCAACATTTTCATATACACCTTCTTCCAAGATTTACCGATGATTGATTGAACACATGGCCGAATCTTCCGCCAGTGGATGTAGATAAAGAAAATCTCTTGAAGAAACTCAGAATGTTTTAGAGAGCAGAGGCGGACGGACTTCACTTTTATCTTCCATGAAAATCTACATCACCGGTCCTGCCTGATCAGGTAAGTCAACCATTGCTCATCAATTGGGGAAGAAGTTCGGAATTCCAGTTACACATTTGGACGAGCTTCTTTGGAATCCTGACTGGACTGAGAATAAAGAATACTTGGAACTGCAGGCTCGGGCAATAGCTCAGTCGGATTGGATTATTGAATGACCGAGCTGTTCCATTATAAAGTCTATGCAAGATGTAGACAGAATAATTATTCTGGACTATCCACCGATAGGCAATATCGGAAGACTGCTGCTTCGTCGTCTGAAATCAATCTTTGGAATAGCAAGGCTTGGAATCATTTTGCCCGATAGATTGAGTATTGATTTTCTTCAAAGAACATATACTTGGAGGAAGAGGCAGCTTCCTCGATTGATAGAAAATATAGAGATATCTGGATTGCAGGGGAGGCTTCTTCATCTGACATCTCCACAAGATGCAATCGAAAAAATTCTTCCAATCTCTCTTCCATGAAGAAAAATATTCTCATCTACTACAGCACAGAATTCCTCGGAGCCCTTACATTCGGGCTCCCGATAAGCACATTCTTTTTTACACTCCATCTTGGTTTTAACATGGGGTGGGCAATTTTTATAACAGCCCTCACGGGACTCACAAGTTTTCTCTTTGAAGTACCAACTGGATCGTGGGCCGACCGATTTGGTCGGAAGCGGATGTATATAGCTGGTCTTATTATAGGAATATTTGGGCTTTCCTTCTATCTTTGGGCAACCACCATACCTCTATTCATCCTCGCATCGATTATTATTGGATTTTCTGGAGCGATAATGTCAGGAAATATTGAAGCAATTCTCCATGATAATCTCAGTGAACGAGGAGAGGGGAGTGGATATAAGGAAATACAGGCAAATGGCTATACATTTTTCTTTTCTGGTCGGGTTGTTGCCTGTTTGACTGGATGACTTCTTTATACAATCCATCCGGTCCTCCCATTTGCTTTGACGATACTAGTAATGTGTCTGATTCTTCCGATTTTCTTCTGTATTGATGAGCCAAGACAGGAGCTCAGTTGTGCCAAAAATGACTGGCAACATATTCGTGAAGCATGGCAGAGCATTCGTAAGCGTTCAGACCTCGTTTCCCTCCTCGTAGGAATCTTTTTTCTATCAGGACTGAGTAATACCTACTGGTTTAGTTATCAGCCATACTTGCAATCAATTGGCTTTGGTATTGCATCGGTGGGTATTGCCTATGCCTTGGCTTCAGGTTTTTCGGCATTTTGAGCGAATATTCTCAAGCGTTTTCTTACAAGAGGATACAGTGAACTCAAGATACTCCAGTATCTTTGGTATGTATTCCTTTTTTCGAGTATTGGATTCGGATTCTTTGTGCTATATCCTTCGCCCCTTTGACTGTTCCCAATAATCCTTCTTTCTCTTGCATCAGGGACTTTTATGTCACTCGGTAATAGTTCTATCCTCAGGGATATTCCTCCATCACAGAAATCAGCCTCTCTCTCCATCTTTTCTTTTGGAATCACGCTCTGATATTTTCTCTTTTCTGGATTCATCGGATTCTTTATTGAACGATTTTCCCTACAGAATACCTACCTCACCGTATCGGCTTTTGTTCTCCTGCTTTTCTTTGCAAATCGTGTCATATTGAGAAAGCAAGTGGTTTAAATTTTATTAGACATACTAAATATATTTTGACAAACCCTCTCAAAACTCTACCATCCAAGAGTCTGCAAGAGTGGTATTTTCAAAAGATGTCACCCAAGGAGATGATTCCGAAAGGAATCGATTCATTAACATTCTCATTTAGAACTGGAGTTTCTCATGAACGGTTTCCCCGTTATTTCCAAGCATTTCCCCGTCCAAACGATCACGGTAGGCGATCAAGTCGAATCCGTGGTTGTGGGCGGTCGGCATCTGTTTCACCTGTTGCCCGAGGCTTTCTCGAGTTCGGGTGTCAACCAGATTGGTGTCATTGGTTGGGGCTCACAAGGCCCTGCCCAGGCACAAAATCTGCGCGACAGTCTCAGCGGCAGCAATATCAAAGTGGTGGTTGGCCTGCAAGCAGGTTCTTCTTCCTTCGAGAAGGCGCGCGAAGCAGGCTTCAGTGAAGAGGATGGCACTCTCGGAGAAATGTTCTCCGTGATTGCTCAATCCGATCTGGTACTGTTGCTCATCTCGGATGCAGCCTGTGCCGAGCTCTATGGCAAGGTATTTGATACCATGAAAGAAGGAGCAACTCTCGGGTTGTCTCATGGATTTCTGCTCAAACACCTCACCAATCAACTGGCATACTGGCCATCTCACATCAACGTCATCATGGTGGCCCCCAAGGGCATGGGTCCGTCTGTCCGACGGCTCTATGTCCAAGGCAAGGAAACCAATGGCGCTGGTATCAATGCCAGCTTTGCTGTTGAACGTGATGTGACTGAGAGCGCGATGGAAATCGCACTCGCCTGGTCCGTGGCCATCGGTTCGCCCTATACCTTCCAAACTACCATGATGTCCGAAGTGAATTCGGATATCTTCGGCGAGCGAGGAGTGCTTTTGGGCGGTGTCTGGGCCATTGCTGAAGTGGCGTATCGGCAGTATGTCGAGGCCTGCCTCAGCGAGACGGAAGCGTTCCGTCAGTCGGTCGAGTCCCTCACAGGGCCGATTTCCAAAAAGATTTCCAAAGAGGGTCTCATCGGGCTGTACCACAGTCTGGATGATGGTTGCAAGGGTGAATTTGCGCTCGCCTACTCGGCGGCGTATCACGCATCCATGCCCGTGCTCGAAGAAATCTATGCAGAAGTCGAATCCGGCAACGAGGTGCGTTCTGTCAATTTGGCAGCGGAGCGTCTCAAAGTGCGTCCCATGTCCACGATCGGCCAAACCCGTATGTGGAAGGTGGGCGAAGAGGTTCGCGCGAATCGTATCGATGTTCCCATCAATGCGCATGTCGCTGGCCTCTATGCGGGGATGATGATGGCTCAAATTGATTTGCTCATTGCCAAAGGACATGTCATGTCCGAGGTGGTGAATGAATCCGTGATTGAAGCCGTTGACTCCCTCAACCCATTTATGCATGCCCGCGGCGTGTCATTCATGGTGGACAACTGTTCTCGCACTGCCCGATTGGGCACGCGGAAATGGGGACCTCAGTTCGAAAAGGCGCTTGACTGTATCTTGAGTCAACCGGTGACGGTGGATCAGGAGCTGATGGCGGTCTTTGAGAATCATGTGGCGCACTCTGCTTTGGCAGCTTGTGCCGCTCTCCGTCCTGCGGTGGATATCGCCGTGGAATGATTCACCCCCGGGTGATGTCAGCGGAAAGCAACAACAAAAAAGCGCCTTCGGGCGCTTTTTTTTAGAAGTTTATTTAGTTTTGAAACACCTGGCTTCCCACCTTGGTGGGAAACACGCGCATCAGGGCAGAGAAAAGGCCCATCGAATACCTCCTTCACACCCCCCTTGCTGGCCGGGAGATTTGCCATGCGCTGCTGAAGTGCAAGCGCATGCCCACATCATAAGATGTTTCGTCAAAATAACTTATATCCGACCAAAACAAACAGGTATTTAGTCCTGAAACTCTCGGTTGTACCTGTTGCTAACCATCATCTCCATGATCGGCCGCTCTGTTAGCGTCAATTTTTCCCTTGCTGACAACAACGTCTCATTGATGCGCTCGCTCTTTGGCTGTACCAAATCGTTGACGGGAATTTGGTGCCTGCGCCACGCTTGGCTAATCAAATTCGCCAGTGATGCATCCAGTTTGCGCAGTTGATCCAAGTAGATGGCCTTGGCCTCGCTGAAGCGACCGTAGTGTTCGTAGAAGAACTCGATTTCATTCATGCGGTTGCCGTGCGCATCCTTTGGACGGTCTTTGTACAGCGGTGGACGCGTGGGGTGGTTGGGGTCAGCAAGCCAGGCCAACACCTCTTGCTGCAGGCGCTCTCTGTCCCCTACCTTCTCCAACTGGACGCGAAACACTTCGCCGCGAACGGTAACTTCCTCTTGAAAAAGAATGGTCTCTACGTGTTTGGTAACAGTGTGTCGGAAGAACAGTCCTTGAGCATCTTTTGAGATTGCTCAAAAGATATCCGAGAGTTGAAGAGGAACATTCACTGGCAACAATGAGTGAGTCCTTTCCTTAGTAGTATATTGAAGATGATTTATGCTGTCGTGTACTGGCAAAGAATTTTGACTCAAAGGAATCTCTTTAGTTCATACGTTGAACCAGTACTTAGCGGGGCTGTAAGAAGGGGTACTCATGGATATTTTATAGTAAATAAACTATAAAAGTCAATATTTATGAAATTAGAGAAATACCTCAAGGAATTCGAAGAAATATAATTGTTTTTCACAAAAAGAGGGGTACTCTCGTGCATATTTATCTGCAAATCTTTATGAGAAATCTTGCATCTACAATCCTTTTATCGGTAATTCTTGTCTCTTGCGGTGGTCCTGCTGGCAGTATATCAAGTGAGAACAGTACCGTGTCAGCTCGAGTACTCCCCCCTGATCCTGGTTCAGCGGCGACTGCCACTGTGGCAGGGGTTGATGTGAATAACAACGGGGTGCGTGATGAAGTGGAAATTAGTATTTCTAAAAATGTTGCAGACGACAATGATTATGCTGCCTCATTGACAGTGGCTGCAGCGTATCAGAAATACCTCACTTCGTCTCTTCCTACTACCCGAAGCGAAGCTCTGAAATTTCCATCGAATGTTGCCTGTGCAAAAGCAGGAACTGGAACGCCCTATAGTGGAGACAATGGTGCATTCATTATGGAACAAACCTTCAATACGCCAGAGAGAAAAGCTATAGAACAAAGCATAGGGGCTCTCATTGGCCCAAGTTTTAGAGGATCGGAGCTTTTACCTTGTCAATAGGCGGAAATATTGCTGGCTAAGCAGGTGCAGTTTTTGCCTTTTCTGAACATATAGGGTATCTTGATGAAGTAATCCTCATAAGTATGACACAAGGAATTTCATGAAGTTCTGACACTTCTCGTGTTGCACCTCAAAAACCCACCAATCGGAATGTATCGGGTGATTTTTTTAATCAGGTATTTCAAAAAAGGAGATCTACCTCAAATGCAGTATCGACTATTGTTCAATCACAACAGGGGAAACATCAGTCACAATCAGTAAAGTCTCCAGTGGAATCCCGAGTAGAGTCTCGAAATGTTCTTTTGGAAGAAGGAGAACTCACATTTGAGAAGCTCCAAAAGGCGGTCTCTCATCCTTTATCGAAATCGCTTCCAGAAAATCCACACACTTCCGAAAAAGACTATCCTCGAGTTATTGATGAAGCATATGCGGAACAATATATTTACCCGAGGAATGGTAGATTTATAAAAGATTGATCTATTGGATACTACTATAAACCCCCAAAGAAAGAGGCCTTGGAAGATTCAGTTAAGCCTAATATTTGATGGAAGTTTCATCTTAATGTTTTGCCTCAGCATGCAAGACGAGTGGGAGACTATCTCATTCATAAGAATATCAATCATAAGTATTTTTCTGGATGAGAGCTAGATGATTGAAAAGTATTCACTGTCTATGTGGGGTCCTTTGAACTAGCGAGGGTTGTTGCCCGATTAATTGAGTGAGACATAGGGGAGTACCTTTGTAAGCCGAAGGAACTCTCGGAAGTTGAGTTTGCTCGCGGGGTGGTAGCCAGATTCACTGCTATTGACTATGTGGAAGTGATGGATCGTTGAGATATGGTGGACAAATATCACCAATATGGAGACTTCGGAATGTCTTACTTTCAATCTTTCGTGAGATCATGGGATATTTGGGAGCTTTCAAATATCAAACACTTTCTCGAAATTTCCCCACCCCCCTCGAAATCGGAGTTTGAAAAGTTCCAGCAGGAGCTTCGAGCATGACTCACGAAACTCAACAAGAGACAAAGGGATTTATATATGTTGAATAGAAGTTTTGGTTCGTGGGACCGTCTTCAGAACTCTCTTCAGAACATAGTCGGTCTTGAGAGACAACAGAAAGCTCTGCGGCTTGGCTTGGGCATAAAGAATTTTCAATCTTTGAAAGATGATTTCTGAGCATACTTCATGGGAGGGGGCAAGTAGTGTATTCTAGCCAGAATAATACAGAGTTAGAATATAAAAACCCCCCACTCTCAGCAGAGGGGGGGATGTGAAACACGCCGCTTGCCCATTCACCAGGTGTTAATCAGGGTTTGCCTGATGGTACCGTGGGAAGAGTGAAGCGTACGTAGATGGGAAGATGATCCGAAAGGCTTCGAGCCCGTTCAAATCCAAGGTGCTGGACAAGGTCGTATACGCCAGCATCGCAGACGCGCACATTTCCTCGGGTAAGGATGTGGTCATATGCTTTGTGTCGCTCGTTTCCTTCCTGAGACGTTCGTTTGAGTGTTGTCTTCTCTTTGATATGGTCGGTGAAACCAATCGCCTCGAAGTGACCCATATTCTCCAAATTGAAATCGCCGAGCAATATCTCGAAGGGAACTGAAGGCTTTTGCGCCGAGGATTTCAGGTATGTCGCAATTTGAAATGCTTCGTATTCTGGCATTTTGGTTGCCGGAACAAGATGAACTGCATGAATACGTATTGGTCCTGATTCTCGCTTCATGCCTTTTTTGGAGGGCTGTAAGTGAATTTCTGCCAATAACGGTTCCCGGTCCACTTTAGCAATCAAATCTCCGACAAGACTCACATCGGATTTTCGATTGAATTCCTTGAAGATGCTCGATTGCCAGAGCATTCCATATCGCTCGGTTCCCGGTCCAACGGTATTCCCGCTCGTGATCGAGTCCCAATCTCGGTCGAGATCGAGCTCTGACTCAAGGAGGGCAACTGCCTGAGAACCGTCCCGCACCGATACCTCCTGTACAAAAACGAGATGCGCTCCAAGTGCCCGAAGGATTGAGCGTATCATTGGTGCCTGTTCTTGGGCCTTGTTGAGACCGTAGTTTTGGATATTCCAAGATACGACGGTGATCGCGTCTCGAGGACAGGAAGAGGGAATGGTTTTTGGACGGAGTGGGGGGAAGACTGCCTGAACTTCTTGAGCTCCCCGAGCAGTTTCGGTTTTCGCAATTGCGGATCCTTTTTGTGAGAAGGCGAGGACTGCGAGCAGGGCCCCGGCTACCACAAGCACGGAAAGTTTTTTTCTGAATGATTCCAAGAGATTCTCCTTGTTTGCCCGTTAGGGCCTATGTTGATGAAACAGAATACGAATTCCATGGGGTGGTTTTCGATTCGCCAAAGAGTTATACGGATGTACTTACATAAGTCAATTTTGCAGGACTTGTTGCGTCTGTACAATGCAGATATGTCATCGCTCATTTCTCTCCTCATCCGAGGACTTTCCATTTATCGGTGGAGTAATTTCTCTCGCATTGAACAAACAACTACACTGGACCATGCGGCATTTTCCCTCCAGATAGCGTATCTACTTGCCGACCTCATGGAGGAATCTGGTTCTCAGAAGATAGACAGACTTCGTCTCTATGAGCATTCTCTTTTCTCTACTTCGTTTACCTGCATGTATTCCGATATTGGGTCGGAAGTGAAGGCTCGTATCCGATCTTTGCGCCCCGATTTGTATGGTATTCTTTCTGATAAGGTAGAACAAACCCTTCTTGCCTGGAATCTTCCAGCTTCTCTTCATGCTTCATGGCAGGGATGGTCCGATATACATCAAAACGATAATTCTCTCGAGCAACATATATTTGAATACGCCAAAATAGCTTCAGCCTACTTTGAGGCAACCTTTAATGCACGGGTATATCCAGAGATGTATGGATATCCTCTTGCTGTGATTCGGAAAAATCTCAACATGCCTCAGTATGCTCGTTTCCGAGAATTGTTGGATGTAACGCAGGAGAGTGGAGCGGTGCAGTATATCTTGACCATTCGTCGCCTACAGTCAGCCTACCGATGGAATCGACTCCGAAGAACCTATCCAATTTCAGTTATGGCTCACCTGTACTTGGTTGCGGTGTTTTCGTATCTTCTCACACAAAACCATTCCCATGCCGAGAGGGAAGAGGCCATACTTCTCGCTCTTGCCCACGATATACCTGAGGCCATCACGGGAGATATTATCACTCCCACAAAAAAGGCAGCTCCTTGATTTGAAGAAGTGATTGCACAAATTGAAGAAAATTTTGTGAAGGATAAAATCCTCCATTCTCTCCAGGGGAGAGTATTTCTCGAACACTATGAGCGTCGCCTTCTTCATCCATGGGATGATGCACTGGGGAAACGCGTGAAGCTGGCGGATCACTTCTCCGCTTTTACCGAAGCTCGACTTGAGGAGCTCGCCAATCCAAATAACGAACAATTTGGAAGAAGTCGTGAGTGGGTGGCCTCAAAAATTACTCAATCAAACGATCCAGAGGCTATTCATCTCATGCAGGATCTCTTCACGGGATTGAAGCTTTTCATGCCAGACAGCGAACTAAAATTATAATTTGAATTGAAATATTAGGAAGCAGTGATAGACTTCCTCGTTATTTCTTTTTATTCGATTTTTATGTCAAAAATTCTCTACCTCAATGGTTCTCCTCGTGCTGAGCGATCACATTCTCAGAACCTTGCCGAGCATGTTCTCTCAAAGCTTCACGGAGAGGTGATTCGCCGAGATCTTTCTCAAG
This sequence comes from Patescibacteria group bacterium, assembly GCA_031539165.1. Lineage (GTDB taxonomy): Bacteria > Patescibacteriota > Gracilibacteria > BD1-5 > UBA2023 > CAIVSN01. The sequence goes on from JAVKLK010000036.1 coordinate 9,414, forward strand.
ATGTTCCGTTTGTTACTGGTACTCAGATTGCTCACATGTATGGGTTTGCTGACTACGCAAGTCTTTCGGGAGCTGACAAAATTTCCGTTGACTACCAGAACGAAGTAGTAGCAGAAGCACTCTCTGTTGATACGATTGTTCTTGCGGTTCCAATGTGGAACCTTGGAATGCCCGCTTCAGTGAAAGCATGGTTCGACCAGGTGATCAAGATAGGGCACACGTGGAAAATGGATGAGAATGGGGCTTATGTGGGACTTGCAAAAAATATTAAGCGCGTCATTATTGTGGGAACAAGCTCTGGAGTTCCAGCAGGAGAGGGGCATCCTTGGGATTTCTTGACCGGACATGTGACAGCCTTGTTTCATTTCATCGGAGCAGAAGAGGTGAAACTTTTCTGGGCAACTGGACATGGTGATGCCGCAATCGAGTCTTCTCTCGAAGCAGCAAAAAAACAGATTACTGCCTATATCGGATAATACTCATGGCAACTGCCATATCTCCAATCAATACAGACATCCCCCTTCCGCAGGGGGCTGTTGTGTACATGCTTCTTTGCTCCGATGATACACTGTATACTGGCTCTACGAATGACCTTCATCGAAGATTTCAGGAGCATAATCACGCAAAAACAGGAGCTCACTATACAAAGATTCGCAGACCGGTTCATCTCGTATACTACGAAGCGGTGGCTGACCTATCTTTAGCAAGGAAGCGCGAGTACGCGATAAAACAACTTACTCGCAAAGAAAAAGAGCTTCTTATAGCCCAATTCTCTCGATAATTCTATCAAGAAAACTGATTTCTTTTGGCTCACCTTCTGGAAGATATCCGAGAAGGAATGCTCGTATTTCATCGATTGGCACTTCTCCAAGAGGAATATCGATGGTTCGAAGAGTGTTTTGTTTGAGTCGGATATGAAGAGACTTCGGCATGCTCTCATCGAAGTTCAAACTGAACGACTCAATTTGTCCATAATCATAGAATCACTCCCCAATACCAACCCCGTTCTCGTTTACGAGAGCGGTTGTTGTATCGGGAGCATTGTTCTCGAGAAGCACATAGACTCCAGCGAGAATAATAACTACAATAGCGAGTGCGTAAATCTGTGTGAGTATTCCCCAGATAGCGAGAGAAAGAGTAATGCACCCAGCAATCATATACCAGCTTGTGCTGTGATTCTTTTTTGAAGGAACTTCCCAAGTAAGCATGCTAGAAATTTTGAAGAATGAAATTCACGATGAACCATCCAGAAAGAGAGATAACAAATCCAGTGATTCCGGCGGTAATTATCTTTTTTCCGGCTTCCTTGTCCCCGCTTACTGAGCCATACCCGAGCTTCACTGCACCATAGAGTGTCATGACAACAGCAATCGTTCCAACAAGTCCGAGAAGATAGTTGGTCACATTTACGATGATGAGAGGTATAGTACCAAAATCAATATCTCCAGAGCGGAGTTTTTGATTTTCTATACCAATCCAACTCGCCGCATGAGTGAGTTGGGGAAGGACTGAAATCATGAGACTGACTCAGACTTTTTTGATGAGATGTTTCATGGACACAGTATAGTCGCTTTTTTGTAATTCCAAATTTTGTCTCTCCCTGTTTTTGGCTATAATTGGCGATATTTCGATAGTTGTATCTGTATGAAACTCTCACTTAACTGGATTGGACTCTTTACTGACGTGCAAAAACCATTAGCAAGTCTCTCAGCGAGAGAGCTGGCACACCTGTACTCGATTCACACCGCTGAAATCGAATCGATTGCTCAGTACTCTCGACTAGAGGGGGTAGTTATCGGAAAAGTCCTCTCTGCAGAGCGCCATCCAGAATCGACAAAAC